>JAKAAL010000377.1 GCA_021802375.1 Bacillota bacterium
CATTACGCCGCTCGCCGAAGTCCGAGCGGTTTTTGAGGTGGTCTCGGAAAATGCGGACACGATGAGAAAGAGGCCTTCGCCACCAGCATCCACGACTCCCCGCTTTTGGAGCGCCGGCAGCAACATCGGGGTTTCGGCCACGGATTCCCGAGCCGCGTCCGCCATGTGCCGGATTACCGCCTCAAAACTCTCTCCGGTGGCATGGAGCGAGATGGCCCGTGCCACGGTAAGGATGGTACCTTCTACCGGTTCGGACACACTGGCATAGGCCACCTCATAGGCAGTCTTCCATGCCTGACAATATTCTTTCAAGGTCCATGCCGGTCGCCCCTGGGCCGCATTCGACAAGCCCACCAATAGTTGTGATAGTATAGTGCCCGAGTTACCGCGCGCGCCCTTGACGGCTCCAGTCGCCGCCAAATTCAGGATTTCTCCTAAATGCTCCGCCGAACTTCCTTCAATCGCACAAACCGCCGCTTCTAGGGTGCTCAACATATTAAATCCGGTATCTCCATCGGCGACCGGGAACACATTAATGCGATTAATGGGTTCGACATGGTCTCGCAAAATGGTGGCTGCCCGGTGGAGCCAACGCTGAATATCATGCCCCGTGACCGAGAGGTCTACCTGGGTCTCTTTAAAATAGGTCACAACTTCCTGACTCCTTCGACATGGACCACGACGCGATGCGGCCTTACGGACACGGCATCCCACATGATCTGCTCCACGGCCTGAACCACATCGAGCCCCACATCCTTGATTTTCACACCATAGCGTACCGCAATCGAAATATCAATCACCACCGACCCCTGGGCGTCCACCGAAATCCACACCCCGTTGCTGGGCCGCTCTCGTGATGGGCCTACATCGTGGGGCCGTTCTGGGGTTTTAACACGAGGCACCAGGCTCACCACACCCGGCACCCGGGTAACCGCTACACTAGCCAACTGAGCCAAGATCTCGTTGTGTACCGACAGGCGTCCGTATTCACTGTCTTTATGCATGCACATCACGACCTTGCAGAGGATTTTCATTCATGGTACCATAGCACGTATGTCATCGTGTCGGAGGAGGATCCTTTTATGGCGTATCGTTGCGAAATTTGCGACAAACACACCGTGCATGGCAATAATGTGAGCCATTCCCATCATAAGACGAGGCGCGTTTGGAAGCCAAACATTCAACGCGTGCGGGCCCGTATTAATGGCCGGACGCAACACATTTATGTATGCACCCGTTGCTTACGGTCCGGAAAAGTGGATCGCGCGGTTTAACTTTTCGAATGGGTGCGCACGCTTCTCACCCACTCCAATTCAGCAAGAGATATGGGGTACGCCGTATTGCAGAAATGGCATACGACTTCGGCCCCATTTTCTTGTATTAAGGCATCTAAGTCGGCCTCGGGTAAACTCTCGATGATTTCTAAACTCCCCTCGCGACTACATTGGCACTGATAAGATAAGGGTTCTGGGTCAGACCACTGAATCGGGGAGGGTAACAGGGCTTCTAATAAATCTTCGGGTGTCTCGCCTTGCGACAAACGCCAACTAATATTGTTCATGCTCTGGAATTTCTCCGTGATTAGATCGGCGGTCCTCTCCTGGTGCCCCGGCAAAGCTTGTATCACAAGACCGCCAGATGACACCACGGTGCCTTCGGTCCCGATCAGCACACCCAGCCCGACAGCAGCCGGTATCTGCTCTGAAACCCGATAATAATGGGCCAGGTCCTCCCCAATTTCTCCGCTAACCAGAGGCGATTGACCTTCATATGGCGGGTGCTGGAACTCTTGGCGCGCCACCCGTAGGATCCCCTTATGCCCGACGGCTTGTCCTACCGCCAACTTTCCGTCTGAGCGGAGCGGCAAATCCACCCGGGGATGCTCGGCGCGTGCCCTTAAGAAACCACCGGTCCGAATTTCCGACACAACGCGTCCCAGGGGCCCGTCCCCTTCTAGCGTTAAGGTCAGACGAAAATCGTCTTTGAAGTCCGCCGCCAACAACGATGTCGCCGTGAGAAGCCGCCCTAAGGCGGCGGCAGCCACAAAAGACGCTTGGTGCGCCATTTGCACCGAAAGTGCCGTCGAGGTGGTTCGAGCCGCAATGGCCCGAATCGATCCCCCCGCTGCCGTCGCCTTAACCCGATAATCCGCCAAACTCATCCGTCCTTCCAGAGGCTGTATGGTATCAAACCACGCCTACCTCCCGCTTTTTGTAGCCCAAAATCCTAATACAAACTGTAACATTTTGCCCACTACGCGAGGAACTTTCACCACTTGCACCCGCATCCCCTGTCACCTCATTTCTCTTCGGATAGTGTTGCGCCCTTTGGTTATCGCACCATAAATAGGCGATAGCCGAGCCAAATCAAAAATCCACCCACCACAATCGGGCCCAATCCCGCCCACATCAGCCATAATCCAACACCGACCGGCCAAATCCAGACGGGTAAGATCTTCACGATGAGAATCCCGCCTACCAGCGCGAGTCCAGCTCCTCCTAGCTTATAGGGCATTTGCCGACGAGCCCGCCACGAACCTCGGATGGGACGCATAATCTCCCTCCTTTTACCGGGCCTGATGTGCGTCACCCATTAGTGACACTCATCATGGTACGGAGTTCTCGGTAAAAGGTGCATTGCGCTTCGATTACTTCATGGGAGCCGGGCGTATCAAAAGGTCGAGCGGACCCACATCACACGTGGCCAATGAGCTCTTCACCCCCAATAATGGTCGTTGACCGTCCTTCCTCATCGACGCGATGATCCTGGCCTGGAATCCATTTTTGTCCCCTGAGACCTTACGTGCGGTGCGGGATTCCGGATGCTTGTGTGGACTGTCTCTGGTGCCGGGGACTCGGGATTGGGCCGCGACGGTAAGACCCCTGTGGTCTCTGCTGGACCTCGTTGTGGTGGAGGATCACGGGGATGTGGTAGCGGTTGAAGCCGTCATCCAGGGCTTAATATCGATAAGGGAGGGGGGCCAACGACCGTTATTGGGAGTGAAGAGCGCGATGGCCAAACACGATACGGGTCCGCTCGACCTGTTGATACACCCCGCTCCCATAAAGTAGGGGAGGCGGTATGCACCTTTTACCGGCAACTCCGTACCATGATGAGTGTCACTAATGGGTGACGCACTCAAGGCCCGGTAAAAGGAGGGAGATTATGCGTCCCATCCGAGGTTCGTGGCGGGCCCGTCGGCAAATGCCCTATAAGCTAGGAGGAGCTGGACTCGCGCTGGTAGGCGGGATTCTCATCGTGAAGATCTTACCCGTCTGGATTTGGCCGGTCGGTGTCGGATTATGGCTGATGTGGGCGGGATTGGGCCCGATTGTGGTGGGTGGAATTTTGATTTGGCTTGGCTATCGCCTATTTATGGCGCGATAACCATTGGAGCACAGGGACACTATCCGAAGAGAAATGAGGTGACGGGGGATGCGGGTACAGGTGGTGAAAGTTCCGCGCGTAGTAGGCAAAATGTTACAGTTTGTATTAGGCTTTTGGGCCACGAAAAGCACCAAGTAGGAGTGGCTTCGTACCATACAGCCTTTGGAAGGACGGATGGGTTTGGCGGATTATCGGGTTAAGGCGACGGCAGCGGGGGGGTCGATTCGGGCAATAGCCGCTCGAACCACCTCCACGGCACTCGCGGTGCAAAGGGCACACCAAGCCTCTTTTGTGGCTGCCGCCGCCTTAGGGCGGCTTCTCACCGCAACATCGTTATTGGCGGCGGATTTCAAAGACGATTTTCGTCTGACGCTGGAGCTAGAAGGGGACGGGCCCCTAGGACGCGTCGTGTCGGAAATTCGGACCGGCGGTCGGTTAAGGGCACGCGCCGAGCATCCCCTGGTGGATTTGCCGCTACGGTCAGATGGCAAGTTGGCGGTAGGACAAGCCGTCGGGCACACGGGAATCCTACGGGTGACACGGCAGGAGCTTGGATATCCGCCCTATGAAGGCCAATCGCCTCTGGTTAGCGGAGAAATTGGGGAGGACTTGGCCAATTATTTCCGGGTTTCGGAGCAGATACCGGCTGCGGTTGCGCTGGGCGTGTTAATCGGCACCGAAGGCACCGTGGTGTCATCAGGGGGTCTCGTGATACAAGCTTTGCCGGGCCATCAGGAGATGACCACCGATCAAATCACGGAAAAATTCCAGAGTATGAGCAACATTAGCTGGCGTTTGTCGCAAGGCGAGACGCCAGAAGATTTATTGCAAGCCTTGTTACCGCCTCCGATTCAGTGGTCAAGCCCCGAACCGTTATCTTATCAGTGCCAATGTAGTCGCGAGGGGAGTCTTGAAATCATTGGGAGTTTACCTGAGGCTGACTTAGACGCCTTAATACAAGAAAATGGGGCCGAAGTCGTATGCCACTTCTGCAATACGGCGTACCCCATATCTCTTGCTGAATTGGAATGGGCGCGAAGCATGCGCGCCCATTGAAAAATTAAACTGCGCGATCCACTTTTCCGGACCGTAGGCAGCGGGTGCATACATAAATGTGTTGAGTCCGGCCATTAATACGGGCCCGCACGCGTTGAATATTTGGCTTCCAAACGCGCCTCGTCTTATGATGGGAATGGCTCACATTATTGCCATGCACGGTGTGCTTGTCGCAAATTTCGCAACGATACGCCATAAAAGGATCCTCCTCCGACACGATGACATACGTGCTATGGTACCATGAATGAAAATTCTCTGCAAGGTCGTGATGTGCATGCATAAGGACAGTGAATACGGACGCCTGTCGGTACACAACGAGATCTTGGCTCAGTTGGCTAGTGTAGCCGTCGCCCAGGTGCCGGGGGTGGTTAACCTGGTGCCTCGTGTTAGAACCCCAGAACGGTGTTGTTCATCAATCACCACTAGTCCGAGTTGATGAAATTTTACCGAGGGCGAGACCAACGCTTGCGTGCCGACCACTAACTTGAGTGCTCCCGATTGGAGATCCTGGCGAATCTTGGTCGCTCCGGTCGGATCGTTTCCCCCTCAATAAGCCTACTGCCAGTTGAGCTGGTTCTAACCAGGCGCTCAGCACCCGCCATTGCTGCTCGGCCAGCAACTCCGTCGGTGCCATAAAGGCAGCTTGATGTCCCGCGTCGAGCGCGGCGAGCATGGCGAGCACCGCAATGACCGTCTTTCCCGATCCCACGTCCCCTTGTAATAACAAGGACATAGGCCGTTTGGCCATCAAATAAGTTTGGACCACATTCCATGCCTTTTTTTGGCCCACCGTCAGGGCAAATGGTAATCGCTGCAAAAACCCCAGGGTCTCGGGTCCTTTAGGATTTTGAGACACTCCTTCGTATTGCTGATC
>JAKAAL010000378.1 GCA_021802375.1 Bacillota bacterium
AATGTTTAAATCAGTCAGTGTCATATTGTTGTAATGGATTGGGGAAGAACGCCTTTTACGGAATGACTCATTGATATCGCTGGTAGTGAGCGCGGTTTGACAAATGTCGTCAGAACAGGCGGGGAGAAAGCAATTGCGCGTATCGAGGCTGTCAATCGAGAACTTTCGCGGAATCACGAAAGCGGAACTCTACTTCACTGGACACACGCTCCTGATCGGGGGCAATAACGTCGGCAAGAGCACGATCTGCGAGGCGCTCGATTTGGTACTGGGTCCGGATCGCCTTAACCGGACAACGCCCGTTGAGGAGTTTGACTTCCACAATGCTTACTATCTCGCCTCGGACGGCGAGACACCTGTTCCGATTCGCATTGAGGCCATTCTGACGGACCTCACCGTCGATATCAGGAATCTGTGCGCCCACAATCTGGAGTTCTGGCACAAGGTGGAGAGACGGCTCTTATCCGAAGGCGAAATCGAACTGGTAGATCATCCTGACGTGGAGTCCTGCCTTCGCTTGGTAACCACGGCCCAATACGACATTGAGGAAGACCAATTCGTTGCGAGGACAACGTACGGTCGAGCCAACGAAGCCGGCGAGGAGCCGAAACCGATTCCGACTCGAGTGAAGCGGGCGATCGGGTTCCTCTACCTGCGAACGATTCGAACGGGGTCGCGGGCGTTGAGCCTAGAACGCGGAACATTGCTTGACAATATTCTGCGGATGAAAGAAGTCCGCAAGGGTATGTGGGAGAGCATCCGTACGCGTCTCGCGTCGTTGGATCCGCCCATCGACGAGGATGCGACCGAGTTGGGCCCCATTCTCGTCGAGATTGAGTTGCGCCTAGCCGATTACATCGCGCCTGGCGGTGAAGGCCGTTCGACACGCTTGTTCGTCTCCCAACTGACCAGGGAACACCTGCGAAAGACGATCGCGTTCTTCCTAACGATGGGGCAGGGAGAAACCGCGGTACCCTTCCAGCAAGCTGGCTCCGGTACCTTGAACACATTGGTTCTCGCGCTTCTAACATTCATCGCGGAATTGAAGAAGGACAACGTAATTTTCGCGATGGAAGAGCCCGAGATCGCTTTACCCCCACACACACAGAAGCGCATCGCTAACTACCTTCTCGAGGAAACGTCGCAGTGTTTTGTCACGTCGCACTCTCCCTATGTAATCGAACGTTTCTCTCCCGATGGCATCGTGAAGTTGAATCGTAACGAGACTGGCGAACTCATCGGTACACCCATCAAGCTACCGGCCGGCATGAAAGCAAAGAACTATCGCCAAAATTTTCGTCGTGCCATAGCGGAGGCCATGCTGAGCCGAGGCGTGATTGTCGGTGAGGGTATGACTGAACAGGATGCACTCCTGGTCGTGGCGCAGAAGATGGAGGAGGCCGACGAAAATCTGTTTCCTCTGGACGTTGCGGGCATCGCAGTCATCAATGCCGATGGCGATGGGAACCTGGAGAAGTTGGGGACGTTCTTCAAGGAGATCGGAGTGCCCGCGTTCGCGTTTTTCGACCGAAAGAGGCGAACCGACGAGGAGATCGCGGGGCTTAACGATTCATACGTGATCGCAAAGCAGATCACCCAAAGGGGGGCCGAAGTGTTGATAGCCGAGGAAACGCCGCTCGATAGGCAGTGGCAGTACCTCGACGCGTTGCGCAGAGACGATCCGGAGGCTCGCTTCGGGATTCCTGCAGCGAGACTTGACGACGCTGGCTTGCGAGCGCTGACAATATCGACGCTGAAGAGGCTCAAAGGAGAAGGTGGTGCGGCACAACTGTTGGAGCTGTGCGACACCACCAATGAATTGCCGCCAACCATCACGGAATTTATGAGGGAGGTGTATGCACGGTATCCTCGGCCGAACCGCAATCGGCCGAACGATGATGCGGACGCCCCGCCCGGAGATACTACAGGAGGTTAGAACTTGTCTCTGGAGATTTGTGCTCAACGGCAAAGCGTACTGGATACCGCAGGCCCTGTTTTAGTCACAGGTGGGCCAGGCAGCGGCAAGACAACCATCGCGCTTGTGAAGGCACAGCGCGTCATCGAAGCCGGACTTACTACTGGACAATCGGTGTTGTTCCTGAGCTTTTCTCGCGCCGCAGTGGCACGTGTCATCGAGGCTTCCAAGACTCACCTTCCGAAGGCACTGATAGGTAGCCTTTCGATTCAGACCTTCCATTCGTTCTTCTGGGAGATCATACAATCGCATGGTTATCTGCTTGGCGCCCCACGGCGATTGCGACTTATGTTGCCCCACGATGAAGCCGCCCTTCGAAACCCGCATGAAGCTGCAGGCCGAGTTTGGGCTGAGGAACGCGAGCGACTCTTTGCCGAAGAGGGGCTGATCGCTTTCGACCTGTTCTCCACGAAGGCGTTCGCACTGCTCCAGAACAGTATGCGGCTATGTTCCCTGTACTCCGGGCGCCATCCGCTGATCGTCGTCGACGAGGCCCAGGACACCGCTGACGACCAATGGCAGTGTGTACGTCTTCTTGCCACCAAATCACAACTGCTCTGCCTAGCCGACCTGGAGCAGCAGATCTACGATTTCAGGCCAGGCGTGAGTTCGGAGCGGGTGAAGCACATCTTGGAGGCTCTTAATCCCCTACGGATCGACCTCCAAGATCAAAACCACCGTAGCCCAAACTCGGAGATCGTTGCGTTCGCCAACGACATATTGCTTGGTACACCACGTGGCAAACCATACAAGGGCGTCTCGCGCCTCAAATTTCGAGCAAATGCATTCCAACGGGATACGACAATTCGCAAAGCGGTAGGTATTGCAGTGCATAACGCCAAAGCTGCCACCATTTCGAAAGAAATCAGCATCGCGTTCTTGGCGACTTGGGGTCGAGGTGTCAACCTAATCTCACGTGCCCTGACAGGAAACGGCGCCGACATCAAGACGATTCCCCATCGCGTTATGATCGACGAAGCACCGGTTCTGCTATCGAGCCGAATGGTCGCCTTTCTTCTGGAGCCAAGGCCAGATGAAGGCGTGGCGCTTGCCGACCTGGCGACAGCACTCGACTTGGCAGCATCGGTGTTCCACGCTCGCGGCGGAAACGGTAACCTAGTCCAGGCCAAGCGATTGGCGGATAATGCAGTTCAGGCGCGTGCAGGAATGCTGCCACGCGCCAATGGCGTTGCAGACAAGCTTCTTGATGTTCTTTCATCACTCCAGACGCATGCTTTCTTAGGAGACCCTATGCGCGACTGGCTCGATGCGCGGCGAATGCTACGCGACGCTGGCGCGAATCCACTAGAGGACATCGCACGGGATGCCGAGCAGTTGGTGGTGTTCCAACGGGGCCGCCGCATCGCCAACGGATTGGCGGAGCTGTGGCAGACCCAAGGGACCTACCAAGGAGCGAGGGATGCACTCGACACCGCCCTGGCGGAGGATCAGATCCTCTCAGGTGCAAATGATCTTCATGGCATCCACGTGATGACCGTGCACAAAGCAAAGGGCAAAGAGTTTGACGCCGTGATCATTTTTGACGATCCGAACAGCAGTCCGTTGATCTTCTCCCCCAAAGAGCTGGCGCCATATCCGCGTTCGCGGCGATTACTCCGGGTGGGAATTACACGTGCGCGTCACCATGTGCTCATGTTGACCGATTTGTACCGACCCTCAGATCTGCTCATCCATCACCGGTTATAACCGCAGCTAACTTCGGCGTATTAGTGCCCGTTCAGTTCCCCTGTCCCTGCACCGGCGTATCCCCGGGATGGGGAGGAGGAGCAAGGTTTTTTCCGGAAGACCCCGTTGCCCCTTTGCCAACCTTCCCCATCCCTTTTTCGGCAATAGGAGACAAGCTCCCCACCCCTCCCACCACCGTCCCGTGAAGGATGCGGCTCTCCCCTTCCGTCCCCATGGGGGAGCCGGACGAGCCGATCCAGCGGAGGACGTGGTCGGGGAACCAGACCACCAAGTGGAAGGCCTTCCACGCCGCCGTGGTCAGGAGCCCCGCCGTGATCCCGGCCACCATAACCGAGAACCCCTGGTCGATCAGGAGGGCCAGGGCCTCGAGCACCGCGAACCCCGCGAAGAACTCTGTCTTCCCGACCCGGAAGGATCGATCGTTCCGGGTCTTTTCATCCCTATCACTTAGTGATATACTTCTTTCATGAAACGCATCTTCGTCACCCGGACCTTTCTGCGATGGAGTCGACAAACGGGCGTCACGAACGCCGTCCTTCGGAACGCCGTTTCCGAAATGGACCGGGGATTGATCGATGCCGACCTCGGGGGCCAGGTGCTCAAGAAGCGCGCGGGGCTTCCCGGGCGGGGCAAACGCGGCGGCGCGCGGGTGATCGTTGCGACCGAACGGAAACACCGCGGGTTCTTTCTGTACGGGTTCGGCAAAAATGAACGGACCAATATCGACGCGTCCGGATTGAGATTCTTTCAGGAAGTCGCAAAGGACCTCCTGGAATTTGACGACCGGCAGCTGGAAAAAGCCCTTTTGGCCGGAGAACTTGAGGAGATCGGTGATGACGACAAGGAAACGTGACAGCCGGATCCGGGAAGAAATGCATGAGACCGCCCTCGGCTTGCACCGGATCGGATTGATCGACAAGCGGCGCATGGACGAGTTCGAGGCCCTCCGGAATCTTTCCGTCCCGGAAATGACGCCCGGCGAGATCCGTTCCCTGCGGGAGCGGGAACATGTGAGCCAGGCCGTGTTCGCGGCGGTGCTCAACACCAGCGTGTCGACCGTGCAAAAATGGGAAATCGGGGAAAAGAAGCCGGGTGGTCCGTCCCTGAAGCTCCTCAGCCTGATCGAGAAAAAAGGGTTGGCGGTCGCCCTGTAGCGTCCGAAAATCTCCTTCCCGGTCCGGTCCGTTTCCGGGACCCCGCCGCCCCCATATCCATGGTTCATCCGATCCTCCTGTCGTTTGATATTCTCTCCCCGGGACGCGACGCGTCCTGATCCGGACGTGTCCTGTCCCGATCGAGACTCGATGTGTCCCGCCTCCGATCCGGGGGCAAAATTCCCGGACCCTCCCCGACCACGTCGTGCGCCAGGGACTTGTCCTTCTCCCGGGTCACGGCCCCGGTGAGCCTCTCCCGGTCGTCGGTGAAGACCCGCACCGCGTTCCGGGTCCGTGAGGTGGACCCCATTGTCAAGACAATTTTTAGACCTTTTTTAAGCACATCGTTCTGAGGTTGGGAAAGAACCCCGAATGGTGCTTTATAGAGGATCTCCCTGAGAATGTGTGAGGAATTCTGAAGGAGTCCGGTAATCCAACGACTGATGAGGTCGTTGATGATTGTAGAACTCGAAGTATTGG
>JAKAAL010000379.1 GCA_021802375.1 Bacillota bacterium
GGCCAATACGGCCATGTGCCACAGAGAATCAAGGAAAATGGGATTGGTGAAGAGGCTTACATAATTGGAAAAGCCGATAAACTGCGACGTGATGCCGATTTCCAGGGTGTTGGTCATGGACAGGTAGAGCCCTGAAAGTGCCGGATAGTAATCGAAAATAAGCGCCAGGGCTACGGCGGGAAACATAAAACCATAGATGAGCCAAAGCGGCTGCCTGCGTAGGCGTCGCGGTTTTGGCCTTGGGGATGCCGAACGGGTCATCGCCATCTTGCCTCTCCTCTCGCCGTCACGGTTCGAGATCCACCGTCGTTAAATCGCGGGTGGGAGCAGTGGATGACCGAATTACCAACGAGACCGTTTGAATGGTCAAGTCGGCCACCTTGCGTCCCCTAAGCACTGCAAGCAGAGCACGTCCCGCGTGTTGTCCCAATTGCCGGATGTCCTGATGGACCGTGGTCAGCGAAGGATTGACCATGCGGGCAAAGGGCAAGTCATCAAACCCGACGATAGACACATCGCGGGGAAGCTCCATGCCGCTTTCCAGCAAGGCGCGCACGGCCCCCAAAGCCATTTCGTCATTGAAGGCTACGACGGCGCTCCAAGACCAGGGTTTCTTTGCCGCCATCACCACCGCGCGATGAGCGGCATCGAACGAAAAGACTTCGAGGTCCGTGCCTTCGGTCTCGAGAAACCAATCAGGATCCGGCCAAATACCCGAGCGGGTCAGCGCTTCCAGATATCCCTGGCGACGGTCGGAAGCCACGGTTAAGCGGTCGGGCGGCCCTAAAAAGGCAATCCGTCGATGGCCAATGTCGGTTAGGTGGGCAGTCACCATGCGGGTCCCCCCCACATTATCCACGTCGATTTCGATCAAACCCTCGGCGTGAGGATAACGGCCGATGACCACGGCGGGAATCTCAGCCTGAACAATGGCTTCGATTAGCGTGTCCGTAGTGGTCGGATTCGTGATCACGACGCCGTCGAATTCGTGTCGCATCCACCGTTCCCGTGTCCACTCGGAGGCAGTTTGACGACTTTGGCGCATGGCTTGGTGGCCATTGATAATCCGAATCGAATAATCGGCATCGGCTAAGACGTCGTTTAATCCCAAGGCCACGGTCATTAAAAAAGCGTTTCCCTGCAATGATTCGCCCTCGCCGTCCACCAGCACGGCAATGGTTCGCGAGGAGCCGCGTGCAAAGCTTTGAGCTAGGCGACTAGGCACGTATCCTAATTCATCCATGGCTTGGCGCACGAGAGCTTCCGTTTCGGGACCCACCCGGGCGGAACCATTTAATAGCCGTGAGACGGTGGCGGGGCTTACTTTTGCTCGCATCGCCACGTCGTGTATCGTCGGCCGTGTTCCCATCTAGTCGTCGGCCTTGCCGACTGCCCCCCTTTACCTCGAGAAAACAAGCGGGTTACGAAACTGGTTTCAGAAGAATTGTACCCAATGACCCATCGGGGGTCAATTGGTTTCCGCAACTTTCATAAATAGATAGAGTTCTACGGATAAATTATCGATCTTTTATTCAAGCACTTCAAGTAGGATAATTAGGCAGGAATTCTGTTTTCAATGTAGAATGACAGTGGTACACATGGTCTCGCCCGCCGTGACCGAGGGGCGCGACTCTGCGTGAAACCAGTTACAGATCGGACGGAGCTGGTGCGCCACAATGTTTCACGAGCTCCGGAAGAAACTACCGGATGGGGTGCATCTACACGAGGGAGGGAACATCTTGCCTAGTTTACCTACCACCAGGCCAAGCCGCCGAGTCGGGTCTCATCGGATGCGAGGGTTGGGTTGGGTTGCCTTGATTGGAGCGTCAGGCCTGTGGGCTTTTGCCGGGGTTGCCCAGGCTCAATCGGCGCCGTCATTTACTACGCTGCCGCCAGGTGCGTTTATGCTGGCTGGATCGAATCGCTATCAAATTGCCGTCAATGCTGCCAAGGCAGCCTATCCTAAGGCAACCACGGCGATATTAGCATCGGGCGCGACGAGCAACGAGATGGATGCGTTGCTGGCCAGTCCCTTGGCCACGGCCCTTAAGGCTCCTATCTTGTTGACCCAAAATGCTTCAACGATCGGTAAAACCACCGCTCAGGCGCTAACTTCCATGCATATTTCTTCGGTCGTGCTGGTCGGAGCCGTGGCCGCTCAGGCGTCTTCGCTAAAATCGGGACTTCCGTCAGGGACTACGGTGAGTGCCGTGTATGGTAGTGCCGACCCGAGCAACACCGCGCTCAGTGTCGCGGGCGCTCTCGCTAAGGCCGAGTCGGTCAAGACCTTTAAATCGGTATTTGTCGTCTCCAGTGCCCCGCAAAACCTAGCCGATTTGGTTTCGGCCGCTCCTGCGGCGGCAATGACCGGTTCCCCGATTTTCGTGGCGAAACCGTCGAGCAAGAGCTCTATACCCACTAATGAAGCGCCCTATGTAGACTCGGCGGGTACCATTTATGCGGTGGGCGCAGCGAGTGCGGTGAACTTTGCTAACACGTCGGCAACCACCAAGCTCGTCCCGCTCACCGGCGCCACCCGCTCGGACACTTTGCTGGCCATAGATAACGCCTTTGTGCCCCAGGCGACGAGTGTTTTCATTGCCAATGGGGGCAACAACCATCTAGCCGACTCCCTGGCGGTAGCGCCGTTGATAGCCGAGCAAGACGGGGCCTTGCTGTTTATGTATGATGCCAATCGACCCACCCCGAGCGGAACGCAAACCTTTCTGTCCAACACGGCGGCAGCCAGTCTAGTGACGACCATGACGCTAGTTGGTGGTCCCACGGCCGTTCCAACGATTGATTACACCATGTTGGAAACGGACTTTCCGGCCTTAGGCGATGCGGTCAACACCTTTACGCTGACTCCGGCCACCAAGACGCCGACCGTCGATAGCGTCATTGGAGTCACCGCGAAGGTGGTGTCTGATGCGCAAAAGCCCATTACCACCCCGGTCAGTTGGTCTATTACCGGGTCTAACAGCAGCAATGCGGTGATTGAATCCACGGGAGCTGACAGTGCCTCTTTGGTCGCGGTGACCCCAGGCACCTATGTCGTGTCAGCCACAGTTGACGGGGCAACCCAGACGCTCAGCTTAAACATTGGCGGGACGACGAGTGGCGCGACCTCTTCAGGGTCATAATGCCAGGCAAGGCTCCCGTCCCTTGAGGATTTCGGGCCTGGTTTGGTTTTCGGAGAGTAAAAGACTAAAGGAGCGGGCGCAGAACGGGCGCTCGTTCCTTTAGTCTTTGGCCAAGGGCTCCTCTAATTAACTAAGATATTACGGAATACCCGAATCCAGACAGGTGATGATGTTCGTCGAGCGTAGCGCATTAGCTAGTATTTCACTATTAGCTATATTTATGATAGTATAGATAAGACCTACACGTCTCAAACGAGGAGTGGCCGCATGACGAAGTTGTGGAGTCCGATTCAAGTAGGTAGAATGACGCTTTCGCATCGCCTGGCGATGTCTCCCATGACGAGAAGCCGTGCGCTGCCTGATGGCACGCCCGGAGCGTTGAGTCCGCTATACTATGCACAGCGCGCGTCTTTAGGGCTATTAATTAGTGAAGGGACGCAACCATCGGCTGACGGCCAAGGATATCTCTTGACGCCGGGTATCTACACCGAGAGCCACATTGCCGGATTCAAACGGATTACGGATAGGGTGCATGACGCGGGCGGCCATCTGGTTATTCAATTGATGCATGTGGGACGCGTTTCACATCCCGACAACACACCCCATCACCGCCAAGCGCTTGCCCCTTCCGCGATCGCTCCCGGTATCGGGATGTTCACTGCCTCCGGAATGCAAGACATCCCTGTGCCGCGGGCCATGACCTCAGAGGACGTCTTGGCCACCATCGAGCAGTTTCGCGTAGCCGCCGCCGCAGCCATCCAAGCGGGCGCCGACGGCGTAGAAATTCATGGAGCTAACGGATATTTGATTCACCAGTTCTTTGCCGAGAACGCCAATGTCCGTCGGGATAGCTATGGCGGTTCACCGGAGAACCGAGCACGTTTTGGTATCGAAGTGGCTCAGGCGGTGGCGAAGGAGATTGGGGCCGATCGCACCGGGTTTCGAATCTCGCCAGGAAGCCCGGCGGCCGGATTAAACGAAGGCCCTAATGGACCGGAGGTCTATCGTGTCCTCATTAGAGAATTGGCCCGGCTCAATTTAGCCTACCTTCATGTGCTCCATCGCGGCAACGAAGAATTTCTTCAAGAGATTCGGAGCCTTTGGCCGAACGTGCTGCTGGTTAATCGTGCCGGGCGGCCGTTGGAAAAATTGACGATGGACCTGGATGCGGGCATTGCCGATATCGTGCCGGTGGGCACTTGGGCTTTGGCCAACCCTGACTTGGTGCGGCGGCTAAAGGAAGGTGCTCCGTTGAATGCCCCGGACCCCGAGACCTTCTATGGTGGAGGTGCGCGAGGATACACCGACTATCCGACCCTTGCCGAATTGGCGTCTAAACGGTAGGTGGCGCATTTGAACGTAAAGCCCGCACATTCCCCTTCTCGGGAAAGCCAAGAGGTGAACGGCAAAGTGGGTATTGGCGCGAAAACTTCTAACCCCCCGGCCCGAACCACGGGGCGGGGGGTCATTCCTCGTCATCGTTCTAAGGGGCGAGAAATCTGCTGACAATCTTGCTCGGCCCTTTGGGCTTCTTAGCGCGTGCAGCTCAAACTAAGAGCTGGATGGGGGAGAAGATGTCGATGACAGACGAAGTCCCCACGCATGCCAAAAGAGATCCCGAACGCCCTGGGTCATTGCTTCTAGACTCTGTTCCGGTCGTCGAGCCCAGATGCTAAAGATTTCGGCCAAGGCCCCGACGAAGGCCCAAGCCCCTATCTGAGCCCGTTCGGATGGAATTCCACATTCTTGAAGCTGCGTAGCCAAAAGTTCTGCAAATGTTTGGCGAATGTTCCACAGATGATTTTCGACTACAGGCTCTGACCCCAAGGTGGTGACCAATACCACTCGGGCCAAATCACGTTGTTGAAGCAAGGTTCCCACGACGCGATCCAGTGATCTGGCCAGCTTTTCTTCGGCCAAGGCTAGGTCTTTGCGTCCCCTCATGACTTCATCCATTACGGCACTGTATAGCGCATCGATGAGCGCAAGAAAGACGTCCGATTTGCTGGTGAAATAAACATAAAAGGTGCCCACTGCGCACTTCGCCTCCTGGGCGATCTCGCGGATTCCTGCTTCGTGGTATCCATACCGCGAGAAGATCGAGATGGCCGCTGTCATGAGGTGTTGGCGTCGACCTTTTGTCCTAGCCATGGCATCCCTCCGCTTATGAAA
>JAKAAL010000380.1 GCA_021802375.1 Bacillota bacterium
GGGATGTGCCGCAAGCGGGCGATCAGACATGGCTTTGGCCAACGCGGGCCAGTCACAGGTCACTGGGTCTCGGTTATCGATAAACAGATAGTCGTTGCCGAGACCATGCATCTTGGTGAAGCGAATGGCTGCCAATAGAATTCCCCCTCTGAGTCAACGGTTGAATGCATTTAGCGAATCGCTCGGACCTGTCGGCGCTGGTGCCGAGGCCGTGTCACCAGGCTGCGAAGGGCTGCGCCCAGTTGAACGAACCCCGAAGCAAATATCACGACCAGCCAATCTTGACCCGTTAAGGGCGAAGTCTTAAAGAGCGCCGCCAGGCTCGGAATATAGATGACCGAGACCAGCATGGCAATCGACGACAAGACGGCTAACACTGCCCAAGGATTAGACATCAGGCCAATCTCAAGAAAGTTTCGATCCTCTGACCTCGCGTCAAAGACATGAAAGAGCTGGCTCATCACCAAAGTCGCCAAAGCAAGCGTTCGAGCCTCGCGCAAGGACATGGCCAGCGGCCCCATCGCCCAGGCAAACACTACTAGCGTCGAGACTCCAATAAGAATACCGCGAAATCCAATCTTCGTCCCCAGGCCCCGTGCAAAAATGCTCTCTTGCGGCGGTCTTGGCGGGCGATCCATTAACCCGGGCGCAGGCGGGTCGACTCCGAGAGCCATGGCCGGTAAGCCATCAGTAACCAAGTTGACCAAGAGAATCTGAATCGGCAACAGAGGCAAGGGGAGCCCCATAAACGCGGCTAAAAACATGACCAGTACTTCGCCCACATTGCACGACAAAAGATAGCGGATGAACTTGCGAATATTGTCATAGATAGCCCTGCCTTCTCGTATGGCACGCACGATAGTGGCATAATTGTCATCGGTTAAGATCATGGATGAAGCCTCTTTGGTTACATCGGTACCCGTGATCCCCATTGCGACGCCAATGTCGGCCTCTTTCACGGCTGGCGCATCGTTCACCCCGTCACCGGTCATGGCAACCACTTCGCCAGCCGATTTAAAGGCGCGCACCACGCGAAGTTTGTGGGGCGGCGAAACTCGCGCATACACCCGCACCCGATGGATGTTGGCTAAAAGCTCAGCCTCGCTCCATCGATCCAAATCCTGACCGCTTACGATCAGATCACCGCTTTCGAACATCCCCATGGCCTCAGCGATGGCGCGGGCCGTGTGGGGATGGTCCCCGGTAATCATGACCGTATGGACCCCGGCCCGGCGGGCATCGGCCATGGCCCGAACCGCTTCGGGCCGAGGTGGGTCTATCATGCCGACTAAGCCTAACAAAATGAGATCTTGCTCTATTTCCTCTTGACGGGCCTCGGCGGGCAAAGGTCGATAGGCAACGGCCAGGACCCGCAACGCTCGCTCGGCCATCTCGTCTTGGGCTGCCACGACCAACTTCCTCAGCGCGGGCGTATAGGGTTCAATTTTACTTTGCCACTGTATCCATCGACAACACGTGCTCACGCTATCCAGAGATCCCTTTACGTAGCTGATCCGCTGGTTTTTGGGGTTAACCACCACGACCGCCATGCGCTGGCGCTCCGACTCAAAGGGAATCTCGTCCTGACGCCGATATAGACGGTCTAGCTCTTCCAGGTTGAGACCCGCTTGTTTCGCGGCCCAAAGAAGTGCCAGCTCCGTGGAATCGCCCTGACCCTCGGGACCCTCTGTTTCGGCTAGCACACTGTTGTTGCAAAGCGCCGCAGCCGTAAGCATATGGCGCGCTTCCGCGTGCTGTTTGCCTTCTCCGCGCAACTGTTCACCTAAATGGGAATGATCTCCCGCCTTCCATTGCTGTCCTGCTGCCCAGAGATCCGTGACCGTCATTTGATTTTTCGTTAACGTCCCCGTCTTGTCCGAACAGATCACCGTGGTGCAGCCTAAAGTCTCTACCGCCGGAAGACGTCGCACCACGGCGTGGGCGCGAATCATCCTCTGCACGCCTAAAGCGAGTGCCACGGTGACAATGGCGGGCAAGCCTTCTGGAATGGCTGCGACGGCCAAACTGACCCCTGTCAAGAACATTTGGTAGAGCGGTTCTCCCCGGAAAAGTCCCGTGATCACGACCACCGCCACAATGAGTACGGAAAGCACCACCAACAACTGCCCCAACTGAGCCAGCCGACGCTGTAGCGGCGTCTCGTCCTCCACCGCCTCACGAATCAAGTGTGCAATCGTACCCATTTCCGTGTTCATACCGGTCTCAACGACAACCGCACGCACTCTCCCTCGATTGACCGTGGTTCCCATAAATAATAGGTTCTTGCGATCTCCAACGGGCAAGTCTGGATCGGGTAGCACACGGTCATGTTTGCGAACGGCCGTGGATTCTCCGGTTAGCGCGGATTCGTCAATCTCAAGACCGTTTTGATGCAAGATCTTCGCATCGGCGGGTACCCTGTCTCCCGATTCGCATTCAATGATGTCTCCTGGCACCAGTTGATCTGCATCCAGCCGTCGGCGGTTACCGTCTCGAATGACCATGGCCGTGGGTGCTGTCAAGGCCTTCAGGGCCGCGACCGATTGCTCCGCGCGATATTCTTGGATAAACCCAAGCACTGCATTCATGATGACAATCGCCACAATGGTAATAGCATCGCCCATCTCGCCCATTAGAAACGAAACGGCCGTCGCCCCCAATAGTACCAATACCATGAAATCGGTAAATTGCTGCCAAAGAATCTTCCAGGGCGTCACCTGGGATTTTTCCTGCAGGGCGTTTAATCCAATTTCTTGCAGTCGTGCCTCCGCTTCAGATTGGGAGAGCCCGTCTTCCATATCCGTACGTAATTGAAACAAGGCTTCGTTCGTCGTCACCATGTGCCATGGATTCGCCACGCGCATTCCCTCCCGTCGGCAATCCCTACCAGGGTATGTCCCACCTATGGGGATAAGAACCGGACGCACGCGGCTAGGAGCATTGCTCCGCCCGTCCCCTGCTTCACCTGCGTGTCCTCAACGGAGGTGCTAGATGGCATGCATATGAAGGCCTTCAAACGCCCTTCGTGTTGGGTGGTCAACATACCCACGAGGCCGGTTCCCGTGATCGGTCAAAAACCGTTCGACATTACCCATGTTTTGCTTTCTTCCACCGGGGTAAGTCACTATACTTGCCCTGAGAGCGACCGCTATTTTAGGCAGGAAGGAGGCGCATGCTAATGAATGATCCATCCCTTGACGAGAAACTTACCCAATTATTGAAAATTGTCGCGGAGACCAACGCGATGGTATCGAAACACGGAGATCGGTTGGATGCCATTGAGCATCGACTGGATGCCATTGAGCATCGACTGGACGCCATCGAGCATCGACTGGATGCCCACGACCGTTGCTTTGACGCTCTGGAACAACGGCTTGACCGATTCGAGGCCAGTGTCAAGCGCCGCTTCGATGACCTCGAAAGGGATTTGCGCGTTACCGGACGCCGCCAGGACAAAGCCGCCGGGCGAATTGACGCTCTGGAAGCGGCCGTAGAGGAGTGGCAAATGCGCTCGTAATGGCCGCTGGTGGATAGGAAGACTTCTTGCCGTTCGCCGAGAAGAATCGTTTGTCCCTGCCATCTAGCCTGGTTCGACCGTCGCTGTAGGCCCGAGCAGGGCTCGGATCGGTCGATACCAGACCATGACCGCGGTGGGCATTCCTGACGGGGGTTTCTCAAGGACTAGTGCATGCACCTTCCCTCCTCGGCATGAACGCCAAGGACACAAGGAGATACCCGGCCCCTGTCCACCCGACTGGTCGCAGGACGGTTCACTTAGCGAGCAGCTCGGCTAGCCCAGACGTTAGAAGCGAGGACGGGGTGAAACGGAAAAGGACGTCGCGGACCATCCGTAGCCACGACACCTCCAAATGCACCGCTCCGCCTATGGTCCGTGACCAGTACGCTACTTCGGCTGCCTTAGGCCAGCGCGCTTGCTGATACGCAGAAAATGCCTCTTGTGGGTTTAACCTACGAAGTCTTTGCCCTAAGGTATATCCGTCGATAATGCTTTGACATGCGCCCTGACCAAGATTAGGGGTCATGGGATGGGCCGCGTCTCCGATTAGTGTAGCCCGAGCGCTGAGCCCACCCGGGGGCCGGTCGCGATCGTATATCGCGTGCATTAAGATGTCTTCCTCGGTCGTCGCTTCCACCAAGCTCGGAACGGGCTCTACCCAATCAGAAAATCGCTGGCGCAGAAGACCTTTGGCCTCGCCCACTGGCGGAAGCACGGCATCTTGAGACGCAATGGTGGCATACCAATAGACCTGATCTTCGTTCACCCGTGCGAAACCAAACTCCCTGCCCTCGCCCCAGACTTGAAAGGCCGAATGAATCTCCCAAGGAACGTGGGTCATCGATATTAAGGCGCGAAAGGCAATGAAATGCCGAAAGCGCAACGCCCCCTCGCTCGCTAACAACGATCTCCGCACCACCGAAGCCATTCCATCCGCTCCAACCAAGAAAGGCGCCTCCCTTTGAAACCCCTCGGCAAAATTAAGCTGCCACTGACCCCTGTCCTGCGCCACCTGGGTCAATCGTCCCGTGCGCATCGACACGGTTATGGGCAAAGCATCGCGCAACTCCTCAATGAGGCGCTGGCGGGGCACACACCAGAAACTTTCTCCGTAGCGACGGCCCACCCTGCCTAGCTCAAGGACTTTAAGCACCGTACCCACCTGATTAAGAAACTGGTAGCGATCGACCTTAGTGCCACTCTGAGTCACCGCATCGGCCACACCCAACTCGCGCAAAATCTGCATAGCATTGGGAGCTATCGCCAGCGCCGCCCCCTCCTCGGGCCGAGCCTGGTCGTACACCTCCACCGCCATCTCCGTGCCTAGGCTGAGCGTTAGGGTTAGGCCCGCTATGCCACCTCCGATGACCACTAGGGATGAAGCCATACTATCCTCCTTAGGCCCTTCCATCGTACGAGTATGCTACACTAGCAACCGGGAGGGAGATGGCCGTGTCATCGGAAGAAGAACCAAGAGAACCGTCTTCACCGCCGCGATGGGCGTATGTTTTAGTGGCTGCCTTGATTGCCTTATTCGTCTTTGGATATTTTATCAGTCCTGGAGCTACCAGCCTATAGTACCGGGCCGCAGACTCGATAGACGAAGGCTGACCGGACCAGAGACTGCTTGGCATCGTCAAGGCTTCGGGCGATCCCAAGAGGGCACCCTACGTTACATAAGATCATGACGTCATCATCTTCAGGGGAGGATCCGTTGGGTGCCACGACGCTTTAGCGACTACGCATGGACTCCGCGTACGGTGAAAACGGAACTCATATACATTTTCGCCTCGTTCG
>JAKAAL010000381.1 GCA_021802375.1 Bacillota bacterium
TATCTCCCCTCATCCATTGTCACGAATCGAGAGCGTTGTTCCCCAGGACGCGCATCTCGGGTATGACCTGGGTTGCTTTCGTCAACCCGGCCCCCACGGGGGGCCGGCCCCGAGGTTCCGCGACCCGACGTGGCCGATCGCCTCGATCGCGGCATTCATTTGACGCAAAAAACTCCGGCCCCACAACCGTGAACCTGTTGTAATTACCAAAAACTGGGGATCTCTCAGGACCGTCACCCAACGAGCGGTGGGTCCTAAGAGGGTGTCACATGCGGCACAAGTGTTCATGAGTTCGCCTCCTTGTTTTAGAGCGTAGGAAAAGATAATTCCGGGTCGGCCGGCCCGGAGAGAATTGCGGTCTAAACGGGGTCGTTGAGATCAATGTTGATTAGAAAGACATTTAAGATATATACGCAGAGCATACAAGATGGTCTTTCGTGTATAAGATTCATTGTCGAGATTTGATGAATAATGACAAGAAATAATCAAGACCATTACCAAAGTAACGGCCTATATTGACCAGAATGATGTGATAAACTAACGGCTGTTGTCGCTTATGGTCCAACGGCAATGCAATCAATGTGTATCAAAGATCTTGTCAGGACGGATAAGGCTTGTATCGGATGATTAGGAGTAGTTTACCGGATTATCTGGGCAATACCTGTCGGATTAGCATTTTTACTTAGAAAGGAGAACCGAGCATGAGGGCTGCAAAATTTGTAGGGGTGGTTTCCGCAATGAGTATATCAGTGCTTTTAACGGGAGTAACGTACGCTGCGGGTTTACCTCAAGAAACGCCATCCTTGAAAAATATTCCACCGTCTGTGATGGACACTAAGACATACCGATCGGTTTATGCAAATCTATTAAAAAGAGGTTTGTCTCGAACAAACGCTCGTTATTATGCGATAATTCAAAGTCGTCTGCATTCCATGATTAAAGAAGGTAAAAAGGTTAGTTTGGCTGGAATTCAACCTCTTTCTGCAAGCATCATGCAATCAGATCCAGAGTTCGTCAAAAATAGAATCCTTCAAATGAATCCTTCGGCTATTCTTAGTGTTTTACAATCGAAGATTTACTCTACTGGTATGCAACGTTTGACTCAACTGGAACAATCGCATCCCGGACAATCAGAATATGTCGTTCAGTATCCAGATGGTAGTACGTTAACCGCAACGATACATCGTGGAACTTCTCAAAAGACATATCTTGGTCATGTGAGCAAAAAATCACCGGAGGTACAGCCGCAAGGATATCAGCAAAGCACATTTGGCAGCGGAATTGCTTATTCCAGTGGTACGGGATATAGCGTCACCGTAAAACTCAGTTCGCCTATTGCATATTCACAAAATTCCGTATTTAGCATCGCCTACACAGCAGATCCATACGATGCAAACGGTAACCCTGTACCCACACAACCTCACATTACATATTATCAAACAGGACAAGATTCATTTGGCATAATATCTATTGCAAATCAGTCGGCAAGTGTTTCGAACCCTGGCTATCTTGAACAACAAGTGGAAAATGCTGTAATATTTAGTGTCAGTGGAGCGATTGGTTTGAGTGGTGCAGGATTAAGTCTATCTTTGAACGGTGGCGGTGATTGGACTCAATACGCTATTTTTAAGGTGTCGGGTGCGACTGATGCATATTATGATATTGCGGCAACCTATGATTAGCATTTTAACAACACGTTGTCTGTTATTTCAAAAGAAGAATCTCCGGATTCTACCGACAGTCCGGTCAGCCCTCGACGGCGATTTCGCTAGAGTCCGAAGTATTTTCGGACTCTAGTCTGGGGTGTTCAGGCGTCAATAATTCTGGATAAATAGGAATACACATATAATAGGGATGTGAGACAATGAAATCGCAGCAGACTATCGTGTTAGTCACCTTAGGCTCTTGTGTTTTGGCAGGTTGTGCACCCGTTGGGAAGACTTCGATCTATTCGTACGAAACACAACAAATTTTGAAAAAAAATCCTACATTTAAAAATTATGTTGGCCCTATTCTTAATGATGTCCCTCATCACACATCCATATCGCATTTTACCCTACAGTATACACGTACGGTGAACTCTTTCAGCCGTTTATCGTTTTACACCTATATGTGGCACGGTTCTTTGTATCAAGGATTGGTATTAATGAATAAGCAGAATGGACGATGGATCGAGGAATTTGGTTCGAGAAGGAGTCGAGTTTTCCCAAATGTGGCCTTTACTCAAACCGAGATGTCCGGTGGAGGAGGAAAGCAAGAACCGTATTTTGCTGTTGGGGGAATCATTAACAATGCCTCGATTCGGGCTATCAACATTTATTTAGTAAACGGTACATTAGCTCAAGTACCTATATCGCCGCACCAAAAAACATATTTTTTTGTTAATACGGGAAGTCAGCAAGGCGTCATGAAAATCGCGGGAGTTAATAACCATGGAGTTCCCGTCTATCAATATCACTAACTTTGTTTTTTACTCGGAGTTCACGAAAATATCATAACTTCTTTTTTCACAAATGAACAGCCTGGTGGGTCTGATGATCGGCAAAGAAAAGACTTTGACACCAATCTTTTGAAGGAGAATTTGGTAATCTACCGCCAGATAGTAGGTGATGGGGTTTGCGTAAGGGTGTCGATTGGATCTTTTTCTTTATCGGATTTATCGTGATAACGTTATTTTTAGTGTTGCATGCACGGCAAACTTTTGTGACAAATAGTTCTGCGAGTCAAAGTGTGTCTAAATCCCGGATATATAGGAATGGGCTTTATGGGTGGCCTTTACAAATGATTCACTATCCTACGACCAATACTTTACAACGATCGAAATGGGCGATTGGCGTAATCGATACCCGTATTGACTTTAATAATAAGTATCTCAGAAATCCCCATACGACGTTTGTTATGGGTTTACCGCACCGATCTACACTTCACGGAACAATGGTAGCTGGTATTCTGTCAGCTAATGGCAACGGAATATCATCTCCCAGAGGCATGTTACCTGGAGTTAAACTCGTAAACATTGCGATTAGTTCTCGGCGTGGCACGAGTATTTCCTCTCTTATTGCGGCAATTCATTTGGCTATACATTTGCATTTGAGAGTAGTCAATATTAGTTTGGGAACACACATTAATTCTAGAACGTTGCATAATGTGGTAAATGAGGCACTTCATGATGGAATGTGTATCATTGCAGCGGCCGGCAATAATAGTAGCAAACACGATGATTATCCGGCGGCTTATTCTGGAGTAATTGCAGTGGCGGCGGTGAATGACAGAGGTCGACTTGCTGCAAATTCGAACTATGAGCCGAAGATGACTATTGGGGCTCCCGGTCTTGATTTGCTAACCACTTCGTCTAGCAAAAATAGCGTGACATGGTTTAGTGGATCTTCAGCGGCGACGCCCATTGTCACCTCTGTGTGTGTAAGCCTGTTAAATAAATACCCCCAATTAAAACCATATGAATTACAAAGAATTTTGCTAGAAAGTGCGCAGCGGCCGGTGCATCAAACACAAAACATCCCCATAATCGATTATAAGAAAGCTTTGTTGTTGATAAGACACAATGGGATGTTGTGATACATAACGCTGATAATTGGCAGGGGCTAACGAGATCTCTTCGCTCATCAAATTCCAGTCGAAAATGCCGAGGAGTTTGATGAGCAGCGATAAACCAGTGCGTTAAAGCCGCAACAGGATCTTATGGATAGGGGTTGCCATATTACAAAATCACCACATGTTCTTGCGTCATCGTTATTCCGGTATCGCCCGGCACATTGGACGGACTGTTGGCTAAGGGCGTGCGTTTGTTGGGAATATTGCGAGTGATATTGTCGATCACCTGATAACATAGTGCGGCCGACATTTCGGCGATAATGGCATCGGTGGGTAACGTCACCCGTTTGACCGTGCGATTCGCCACCACCCAGGCACAAAGCGCTCCGGGATGCAGTTTGCGCGTAATGGTGTGGATGGCCGTATGCAAATCGTGATAAAAACTATCCACCTCTTCCGCACGTCGGAGATCCTAGCGGGCAATCTGAGCGCGTACCTCACAGAGTGTCGGGGAATCTCCTGATGGGATCGAATTTTTCTGCGTATGCCCTCCTAATAACGATCGGTCTACGGTTCGCGCTTCTTCCGGTGGCAATCCGAGCCATTCCAACGACAGACGGGAAAATTGACCATAGGCGACTGTGGTGCGTGAATCCCCGTAGGGTGGAGAAGTCACCATGAGATCAAAATACTGATCGGGGACGTGCGCTAATACGCGTGTATCGCCGAACACAATACGAGGTACGAGTCCGGTTTCCTGTGCCGGATTTGACACAGCACGGAGGCCGTCGGCATATCGTATAAGAGTCTGCTGAAAAACGCTGAGAACTTTAGGATTCCATAAAGCCAGTTTGTTTGGTGCTAACCGATAGAGTTTGAATTCACTATGGCGCGTATTCGACACTAAGCGCACAGTTTCGCTGAAGGTTATCCAGGCTAGATCCTGCACATCGGGATGCGTAATGATGGTTCGAATGTGGTAAGCCACAAAGGCTAAAGCGTGACTTACGTCCGGTTTAAACCAAAAATCTCGGTCGGCAAATTCCGGGATGGGTCCAGTCCAAGCGGTGAGGCGCTCTACGGTTAGCATGGCTTGTAAGCCCCGGAGTTGCACGGTGAGGATCGATTCGGGAATGGGCGTGGTACGGACTTTGGCAATCCGCAATGCCAGCGGATTGAGATCATTGCCCCAGGCTTTCAAGCCTTGTCGCGCGGATTCTACCAAAACGGTCCCCGCTCCGCAGAACGGATCGAGAAGTGTATGTGCGTGCGGCTGTAATTGATGTAAGTGTTGAATCAATCGGCGAGTGACTTGAGGAATCATCATCGCCGGGTACGAATGGATAACATGGGGACCTTCTTTGGTATTCGCATCGCGAAAATCCCAATTATCGGTAGGGATCTCTAGGGAGGAAATAGGGTGGGACATGGCATCATCCCTTTCTCGGCATGGAGAGTCTGGAGATTTAGCAAAAATTCACGACCTGTGCAATTCAATAGCTTAAAGTGCCAAAGAATCTTCAGGCTACCCATTCGAGCGTGAGGTTTCGATCGGTGCACCACGTGGTGAGCCCGCGGTTGTGATGCCAGGTAGTGACCGTGGCCAAGGCCACGGATCCCGACGGAGACCCACTCATGCCTTGGTGTTTTTGACGGCTCGCGACACAGAGATCGTTAGCTTTTTCGCCGCGATTGCTAGAATTCCGTAGATGCAAGGCCTTTCGTAACGCATAGCACGGGATGTAGGCGCGATTGCGT
>JAKAAL010000382.1 GCA_021802375.1 Bacillota bacterium
GCAGACTTCACGTCCTATGGGGATCTCTTGCGTGGCGTCGACGCGACCCAATGGTCCGGACCTGCCGACGGCGATTTGCGAACGTTTACCCGTCGCTTGATTACTCAGTATGTCACCGTACCGGCCCACGCCGTTCGCGCGGTGGATCCCCATCATCTCAATTTGGGTATGCGCTATGCATGGATTTCTTCCGAGGATCTCTGGGCTGGGTGCGAGACGTTCGATGTGTTTTCGCTCAATATGTATCAGATGTACCCTGCCCAAGCAGTGCTTGACCGAGTGCATGCCGCCACGCGGTTACCCATTCTAATCGGCGAGTTTCACCACGGAAGCCAGGATAGCGGACTGCCGGCAGCCTCCCCCCAAGTAGCTACCCAGGCCGACCGCGGTCGGGCTTATCGCGCCTACGTCGAGCAGGGGGTAGCCCATCCCGCCGTCGTCGGCATGCACTATTTCCAATGGAATGATCAGCCGTACCTGGGCCGATTTGATGGCGAGAACCATCAAATGGGCGCGGTCGATGTGTGCCAGACAGCGTATACCCCCTTCGTGGCCGCGATGCGCGAAACCCATCGGCAACTGTATCACGTCGCTTCCCATCACATCCCGCCCTATTCCGACGCGGTGCAAGCAGTCTCCGACGGGTGATCGGCCGCGACTGGAGGCACGCCGTGCTGTCCTCTTTGCTCAGTCGGCCGACCGTGGTTTTCGTATCGTTAGGCGCGGAGTTGGGCACGATCCCCAGCCTAAACGCCAAAGTGCGTTCTCGTACGCGGTGGCCCGTCGACTAGAGTGACCCGCTGTCTTGGGACGGAATCTGGCGGGCGATCCCCGGTGTTTTTGCTTGCATCTCACGAGGCAGACCCTGGATCGCCTGGCCCATCCCACGCTAAGCCCCCCGGCGGTCCCTTACAGGCCGCGCAGGCGGAGCTCGCGATAGCAAACGACCATCCGACCCCTGAAGATCGGC
Organism: Bacillota bacterium; assembly: GCA_021802375.1. The sequence goes on from JAKAAL010000382.1 coordinate 971, forward strand.
GGCGAGGAGATTTTCAAAAGATCTGGTGGTATGACCTATTATTGTGCGATAGAATCGAATAGGCTCCCGGTGTGGGTTTGCGCCGCTCCCAAGGGTTATTGGGCCCGGATGGCTGCCTGCGGAGTCTAGCGAGACCCCATGTGAAGACAAGGAGGGGAATGATGGAATCCAAATCCGAACCGACAAATCGTCTGAGGGCCCGGGATCTGGAAACCTGGGTGGCTGAGATCTTTCATCGGGCCGGGGTGCCGGTCGAGGATGCAGGCCTCGTAGCCCGGGTATTGGTGGATGCCGATTTGACGGGGAAGCACACCCACGGCGTCAGCCGTCTGCCCATGTATCTCCAGCGCCTCCAAGCGGGACTGATCGCGATGCGTCCCGAGATGCCTATCGTGCGCCCCATGGATTCCAACATTGCCAGCATGGATGGAGGCAACGGCCTGGGTCCTGTGGTGGCTTGGAAGGCCATGGAGCATGCCGTCGTTCTGGCCGAAGGCCAAGGCATCGGCGCCGTGGCCGTCCATCATTCCAACCATTGTGGAGCCTTATATGCGTATTGTGCGGAGGCTGCCCAGCGTGGGTTCGTGTTGATGGCCATGACCAACAGCCCCCCAGGGATGGCGCCACTTGGCGGCCGAGAGGCCTTTTTGGGCACCAATCCCATGGCCTTTGGATTCCCCCGCGGGCGGAGCCTGCCGCCGCTGGTGGTCGATCTGGCCACATCCGTCGCGGCGCGCGGCAATATCCTTCAAGCCGCACGCCTAAACGACGAGATCCCGCTCGGCTGGGCCATTGATAGGGAGGGACATCCGACCACCAATGCCAAGGCGGCGTTGGCCGGGGCCGTCCTGCCCATGGCCGGGGCGAAGGGTTTCGCTTTGGCGCTCGCCGTGGAAGTCTGGACGGCCGTACTCTCCGGTGCCGGTATTGGCCCAGCGGTGAAAAATCCCTACACCGATCAGTCGGGAGCGAGCAATGTAGGGCACTTTTTCTTGGCGTTGGATCCGACGCGGCTCGTATCTCCCGAGCGATTCGAGGAGCGCATGGCACAACTGGAAGACGGCTTGCGCGAAGTGCCCCCGTCCCTCGAGGGACCCGTCAGCCTGCCCGGCGATCGCAGCGAACGAACGCGCCAAACCTACCTTCGCGATGGGATTCCTCTGGATCGGGCGCTGATCGCGCAGTTAGACGAGCTCGGGCGACAGGTGGACTGGCCCTTGTGGCCGACCCTGGTCGATCGCGGGCTTGGCCAAAAAGGAACGATCGGTCATGTTTGAACCCCTCTCACCTCCCTTGTCTTTGCGAGACCGCATCGTTCAGGATTTGCTAGGGAAAATCGAATCGGAAGAACTCAAGCCAGGCGATCGGTTGCTGCCTGAGCGCGAATTGGCCGCGGCCTATCACGTCAGCCGGACGGCCGTGCGCGATGCCTTGAGAACGCTGTCGGGCCTCGGGGTGCTCACCATCCGGCACGGCCATGGCGTCTTCATCCGCGGAAGCCAGGGGTTGGCCCTGGGCCAGGCCCTGTGGGCTCCATTCGTGGTGCGAAACGATACCGTGGCCTACCTCTTCGAAGTGAGAAAGAGTCTGGAAGTTCAGGCCGCCGGCTGGGCGGCCCTACGGGGTAGCGCGGCGCAAAAAGAGTCCCTGGGAGCATTGGTGACGGCGGCCAAGGATTCGGTGAATCCCGAGGGAGAGGTGGATCGCACCGTGGCGGCGGAGGCCGATCAAGCCTTCCATACCCATCTCTTTATCGTGTCCGGTAATCCCATCGCCGGACGGTTGATGCTGAACCTGCTCGATCTGTTGGCCGAAGTGCGGCAAAAAAGCCTCGCGATTGCAGGGCGGGCTGCGCTTTCTATCTTGGATCACGAACGGATTGCCGAGGCCGTCCGTGCGGAAGATGCTGAGCGGGCCCGTGCGGCCATGCGCGACCATCTCGAGGCCGTCGAAGCGGCCATTTTGTCCGCACTAGACGCAGTCCCCTAGGCGAAGAGCTCCACGGCAAGCCGTCTCCGGGGCACATCCCTAAAGCGGGCCAGGAACCCGGCACCCCAGAGAAAAAAACGCATAACCAAAAGCGGTATGACCCCATACCCATGACACGAAACGGAGGTAGCGGAGCATGGAGCACGGATTTTTGATTCATGGCGAAGAAGACCACGTCGGCGTGGCCATTCGCGATCTCCAGGCGGGAGAAGTGGTGACTGGAGTGTACTTGAGCTCGCGCCAACCGGTCACCGTGCGGGTGCGCGAAGCGATTGGGCTCGGCCACAAAGTGGCTTTGGCGGCCTTGCGCCCCGGCGATCCCTTGAGAAAGTATAACGAGGTGGTGGGCGTCGTCACGCAGGCCATCGAGCCCGGCGATCATGTCCACGTCCACAATATTAAGAGCGGAAGGTGGGGATAGGCATGGCACCCGAGACGACCTTTTTCGGATACCGACGGCCCAACGGCCGTGTCGGCTCACGCAACCGCGTCCTCATCTTACCCGTCGACGACCTGTCCAACGCCGCCGCCCAAGGAGTGGCGAGCATCGTTCCTGGTGTCTTGGTCTTGCCCCACCCCTACGGCCGACTCCAGTTTGGTGAGGACTTGGCCCTGCATTTTCGCACGTTGATTGGCACGGGCTCCAATCCCAACATTGCCGCCGTCGTGGTCATTGGCATTGAGCCTAACTGGACGCAACGCGTCGTGGCGGGCATTTCGGCCACCAAAAAGCCCGTGGCCGGCTTCTCCATCGAGGGGCACGGCGACACCGATATTATTGCGCAGGCGGCGACAGTGGCCCGCACCTTCTTGCAAGATGCCTCGGAAGCGCGAAGGGAAGCAATACCCTTGTCCGAGGCGGTGATGAGCATTAAATGCGGAGAATCCGATACCACGTCGGGCCTGGCCTCCAATCCCGCCGTCGGCGTCGTCGTGGACTGGCTGATCGATCAGGGGGCGACTGTGATCTTTGGCGAAACGTCGGAAATTACGGGGGCCGAGCACTTGATTGCCCGGCGTTGCGCCAATGAAGCCATCCGGGCGCAATATTTAGCCTTTCATGAGGGCTATCAGCAATTCATCCGGGACACGGGGTTTGATTTGCTAGGATCGCAGCCCACCCAAGGCAACATCGCAGGCGGCCTCAGCACCATCGAGGAAAAAGCCCTAGGCAACATTCAAAAAACCGGCACGCGGCCCATCGTCGGTGCCCTGGAGCCGGCCGAGGCACCTCGCAGCGGACCGGGCCTCTATTTTATGGATTCCTCCTCGGCAGCCGCAGAATTCGTGACGCTGATGGGCGCGGCGGGCTCCATCTTCCACTTCTTCACCACCGGCCAGGGCAATATCGTGGGCAATCCCGTCGTGCCCGTATTAAAGACAACGGCCAATCCGAAGACCGCAACGCACATGGCGGAACACATCGACCTCGATGTCAGTGGCTTGTTAACGCTCGAGATGACCCTGGACGATGCGAAAGCAGCCTTGCTCGCCATGATGGAAAGAACTCTCAGCGGCCGCTTAACGGCGGCCGAACTCTTGGGCCACGACGAGTTCGTGTTGACCAAACTCTACCGCAGCGCCTAAGGGCGCGCATGGGTTCGAATGGCCCTCTGGATCAGGCCAGGCCCTCTGCTTCGCGGAGGACCTGGCGATGCGTAGCAAGGGGCCCATGCACCCTCCTCGGCTCCGCCCAGCGAACGTCAAGTCCACCCCCCAGTCTAAGAGGCTACATCTCAACATGGTGACGAGACGGCTGTGCTCTGAGACAAAGGTATGAGCTGAGCCCCTGGATCCTTTCGCCAGAATACGTGTCAATTCCCGGAACGATGCCAGTCCGCCTTAACCCTGTGATCACACGGCAATGCGACGCTTAGGAGTCTTAAAATATTAATTAACGAACACACGTTTTTCTGAACAAGAGGCGATGGCTGTGATACGCTCCGCTGGGAAACTCTGAGAAACGGAGGACGGTATCATGTCAACTTTTGTGTGGAACGACCGCGAACGCGACCATTATGCACAGGGGTTTGCCTTGATGCGGGATCATTGGGACGAAAAGGGAAAGCGTTTGCTGGCCGCGTCGATGGCCCTTTCGCTGGAGGCCGGAAGTCATACTGCCATCCATCAGGTGACGGGCATGGCCATGGATACCCTCCAGTTGGGGGTCGCCCAGTTGACCGGGGAGGCGCCGCTGCCGAGGGACCGGGCCCGTAGGCCCGGTGGTGGGCGCAAGCCGATTACCGAGATTTATCCCGATCTCTTGCCGACCCTGCTCAAGCTGGTGGGTGAGGATACCCAAGGCGATTCCGAATCGCCGTTGC
>JAKAAL010000383.1 GCA_021802375.1 Bacillota bacterium
CGTTCTTTTATTTTTCCCTCCCTCCCGGTATGATGGTCAAGGAATCTTCGAGTTTCTGGGGATGCCTCCCTGAATCGTCCTTTCCCGTCTCATCTCAGCGCTTTGGCGTGCGCCACCAACTTCTTCCATATTAGCTTGTTCCATATGAAGCCGATGGCCGAGAGGAGGGCCCATATTGTTCGGATCGCGACAGACCGAGTCACGCAGCAGCTACGCCGACCTCATCATCGGCGTCGCCATCTTAGCACTTATCTCCTTGGCTATCGCCTGGGCCACGCATAAGCCCCACGGCATTTCGGGCACTGGCGCGATATCATTGAGTTACGCCAAACTGCCTTTGGATGCCGCCTATTCTTGGTCAAGAATGGCCATCGCCTATCTGATTTCTTTAGCGTTCACCATGGTGTACGCCTATTCGGCGGCCTATAATCCACGAGCCGAGAAAATCCTCATCCCGCTCCTGGACATCTTGCAGTCGGTCCCTATCCTATCATTTTTGCCGGTGGTACTACTCGCCTTTATCAACCTCTTTCCCGGTTCTCACCTTGGGGTCAACCTGGCCTCGATCGTCCTCATTTTCACCGGCCAGGTATGGAATATGGTGTTTGCCCTGTACAACGGCCTCATTACCATTCCGCGCGACCTTCGCGAGACCGCCTTATCCTTGCAGCTTACGCCCTGGCAACGCTTTCGCACCCTTGAGCTTCCCTTTGCCATGGGAGGGTTAGTCTGGAATTCGATGATGTCCTGGGCGGGTGGCTGGTTTTTTCTCATGGCGGCGGAGATGTTTTCGTTGGGGCACCATCAGTACCAGTTGCAGGGACTCGGTTCCTACCTGCAGACTGCGGCGAACCAAGGCCGATGGGGCAAGGAGTTTCTTGGATTGGCCAGCTTGGTTGCGGTCATTGTAGTGATGGACCAATTGATATGGCGGCCGCTGTTGGCGTGGTCCGATAAATTCAAGATGGAGATGGTCGAAGGCGAGGCTCAGTTCCATTCCGTGGTCTTGGTGGTCTTGCGCCGCTCTCGTCTCATTGAGTGGGCGCAAACAGCGCTGTTGCTGCCCATGGTCGAAGCCATCGACCATTTCTTTGGGATCGGCATTCCCCGATGGCGAAGACAGTCGCGGTGGTTAACCTCGGCCGCTGGCCTGGTTCGGACCCTGGTCACGGCAGGCATCATTTTTGCCCTGTTTACGGCCTTGGAAGGCGGCATCCGCCTGGCTGCCAGCTTAAATCTACATACCCTGCTGGTTATCTGCCTGGCCACCGGCGCCACGCTGCTGCGAGTGCTCGTCTCGTTAGCTATTTCGGTCGCCTGGACCGTCCCCGTGGGGGTGTGGATCGGGCTGAATCCGCGGTTTGCCAAATCTCTCACCCCGATCAGCCAGATCGCCGCGTCGGTGCCGGCCACAGCACTCTTCCCCGGATTGGTCGCGCTGCTGTTTGTGCTGGGCGGCGGCTTAATGCTGGCCTCGGTGTTGCTCATGGTCCTCGGGACGCAGTGGTATATTCTTTTCAACGTCATCGCCGGCGCCTCGGCCATTCCCGAGGACTTGAAGGAAGCGGCCCGCATATTCGGACTCAAAGGCTCCGATATATGGAGAACCTTAATTTTGCCCGCCATCTTTCCCTACCTCATCACCGGACTCATCACCGCCGGGGGAGGGGCGTGGAACGCCAGCATTGTGGCCGAATACGTGAGTTTTCGCGGCCACATCTACACCACCTTCGGGGTGGGCGGCCTCATCGCCCATGATTCCAACAGCGGACACTTTGCTGCCTTGCTCGTCGCGACCAGCATTCTTTCATTGACGGTGGTGGTGATTAACCGCATGGTTTGGCGTCCGCTATACCGCCAAGCCACGGAACGCTATTCGCTATCGTAAGGTCCGGATCGCGCATCTCGGAAGACCACAGGAGGTGAAGCTGCCATCCATGACTATTCATCGAGGAACGACTTCGGAACCGCTGGTAAAGCTTCTCGGCGTCACTAAAATGTACTCCCAGCCGGACAACTACGACATCTTAGTTTTGGACGACATCAATCTCACCATCGAACGGGGGCAATTTGTCGCGCTCTTAGGACCCTCAGGCTCGGGAAAATCTACCTTGCTGCGCATCATCACTGGCCTTTCCGAGCCCTCCTATGGCTCGGTCTTGTACCGGGGACGACCGGTCACCGGTCCCAACCCCCATGCCTCCATGGTCTTCCAGTCGTTCGCCCTGTATCCTTGGCTGACGGTGCAGCAAAACGTGGAACTAGGTCTTACCGCCAAAGGCGTGCCCTTGGCAGCGCGACACGAAAAAGCCTTGCGATTGATTGACCTGATTGGCTTAAACGGCTATGAGGACGCCTTCCCCAAAGAACTTTCCGGAGGAATGCGGCAGCGGGTGGGGTTTGCCCGTGCCTTGGCGGTAGACCCAGAACTCCTGTGCATGGACGAACCATTTTCCGCGCTCGATTTTTTGACTGCAGAGAACTTGCGCTCGGAGCTTTTAGATCTATGGGTTGACTCCAAAATTCCCTTGCAAGCCATTCTTATGGTCACCCACGGTATTGAAGAGGCTGTCTATATGGCCGACCGGATCGTCATTCTATCGAAGAATCCCGCCCGGGTAGCCGAGGACTTGACCATTGCCCTCCCCTATCCACGAAATCGCAAATCGCCAGACTTTGTGCATTTGGTCGACCAAGTTTATAAGATCGTCACGGACACCGACGAGGACCATAAGCCGGTCAGCATTAGCAGTCCCGCGGGCAGCCCCCAAAAGCCCGAGGAGAGCGAGCGGGCACGTCTAGACCCCATCCCTTATGGACATCTGTCCATGCTGAGCGGGCTTTTGGAGCTGGTCAGCGATCGCGGCGGTCGAGACGACCTCTACCATCTGGGTTCAGAACTCTTGCTAGAAGTCGACGACTTGCTGCCCGTTACCGATACGGCCGAACTCTTTCATTTGGCCAGAGTTTCCGAGGGCGACTTGATTTTGACCGAACAGGGCAAGGTGTTTGCAGAGGTCGATGTGGCCGAGCGAAAAGCGATTATTCGTAAGGAGCTTTTAGATATTCCGCTTTTTCGCCTAATCGGCCGGGTCTTGGAGTCCAAGACCAATCATGCGATGGTTCGCGACTTCTTCATCGACATCTTGGAGGAACATTTCTCCCAAGACCAGGCCGAACGTCAGCTGATGCTAGCCATCAACTGGGGAAGATTTGCCGATCTTTTCCACTACGACACCGACACGGAGCTCTTATATCTGGCCGAGGACCAGCTTCCAGAAGCTGAAGCGACGCTGCTTGGTCAAGGCCAAGCCGATAGTTAACGCATAGAAGGAGCCAGCACTTGGACATAATCGGAGTGGAGCCGTCGATCACACGACGCCAAGACTGCCCAAGAGGTGAAATCCGATGCCACTTATCCGCTTTGAGCCCAACGACTTTGAAAGTATGCGTGCCGATGTAAATCGCTTTTGGAATCGCATGCGCGAAGATTGGAATTTGGACCAAACCCGACCGCGCACGCACTTGCACCGCACTGATGACGGCTATCTCGTCGAATTTGAACTGCCTGGGGTCGATCCCGATGCCGTCGATATCGAAGTAGATCTTGATTCGGTCACGGTGCGCGGCCAATTTCCCGCCTCCCCGCTGGAAGAAGACAAGCGGGCGGGGGAGAGTTTCTCGGCCGTCGTCAATTTCCCCACCGAGATTAATCCGGATTCGGCTGAAGCGGACTATCACCACGGCTTGCTGTCCGTACGTACGCACCGCAGTCAAGCCAAACGCCGCCAAATCAGCCTAAGTCAGCGTACCTAAAGGGGTCAGGGTATTTACCCTGGCCTCTTTAGGGCGTCTATGGTCGTTCTTTCTGATCGCGATCGGGAGGCTTGCGGCCCGAAAAGAAGGCGGCTAAGCCTCCCAAGACAAACCCAGCCAGCGTGGGTTCTAGAGCCACGCTCGGCGGCCCTACAAACAGCAAGGCCGCCCCTTCCGCGACCAGCCCGGCCAGGACCGCCACGCCTACCACCACCGCAATCGCCACCACGCTGTACGGACGGATGAAGCGGCCCACCATGACCCCGATCACGCTCGACGAGCCGGCCAAAAGCAGGGATAAGATGTCTCTCAACGGACTACCACATTAACCAAGCGACCGGGAATCGCGATCACCTTGGCCACACTGCGACCGTTGAGGTGGTCTCTCAGGCGGTCTTCAGCCAGCACCCGAGCCGCAAGCCCATCGGCATTCAGCTCGGCGGGCACGACCACCTTGAAGCGCACCTTGCCGTTTATTTGTACGGCCACCTCGACTTCCGGGTCCACCAACAGGACGGCATCGTAGTTCGGCCACACCGCCAGGTGCACGCTTTGTTCGTGACCAAAATCATGCCACAGTTCGTCGGCGAGGTGGGGGGCAAAGGGTGCCAGAAGCACCACTAGCGTCTCTAATCCTGCTCGGCGTCCCTCAGTGCTCATTTCTTCCCAGTTTTGATAGAGACTGTTGGTATATTCCATCAGCGCACTAACGGCCGTGTTGAAGGACCGACGCTCCAGATCGTCGGTCACCTTGTGGACCGTACGGGCCCGCACGCGCGCCATGAGGTCGTCTGCACCACCCGATGCCACCGTCATCCGAACCGATCGCTGGGCCAAGCGGTAGACCCGCTGCAAAAACCGATAGGCACCCTCGACGCCCTGTTCGGACCACTCGAAATCTTTTTCGGGCGGGGCCGCAAACAAAATAAATACGCGGGTAGCATCCGATCCCCACTCCGCCATAATCGATTCCGGGCTCAAGGTGTTGCCTTTCGACTTTGACATCTTTTTGCCCCGGTACACCACCATGCCTTGCGAAAGCAGCCGGCGAAAGGGCTCGACCACCGAAACCAATCCGGCATCGTACAGCACTTTGGTGAAAAATCGCGAGTAAAGTAGGTGCAATACGGCGTGCTCCTTGCCTCCCACGTACTCGTCGACAGCCATCCAATAGGCGGCCTGCTTAGGGTCAAAGGGCGACGTGCTCGAGGGAGAGGTGTAGCGATAGTAGTACCAGCTGGAATCGACGAAGGTGTCCATGGTATCGGTTTCCCTACGGGCCCTATGGCCGCATTGGGGACAGGTCGTCTCGACCCAATCCGCCAACTGCGCCAAGGGAGACTGACCCCGGCCGGTAAATTTGGCGTGATCGGGCAACAACACAGGCAATTGCGCAAGGGGGACCGGTACGGTTCCGCACTCAGAACAATGCACGATGGGGATGGGGGCTCCCCAAAAGCGCTG
>JAKAAL010000384.1 GCA_021802375.1 Bacillota bacterium
CAACCATATCCAAATCCATCATTACGGCGCCGAATGGATGTTTGCGCCCGTCGTGGATTTTACGGCCTTGCAAGCCTTCCTCTTAGAATGGGATGTCTATGGGTATTCGCGCCTTCTTCAACATCAACCCCTTACCAGCGTGGATGATGTGCGGAACTGCATGGCGCTCTGTCAAGAACACCATCTCTCGGGTCCGACCGATGGCGCAGCGAATGGCATTCATGATATTACTTTCCCGGCCTGGATTTCGCAAAAGTTTGTGCAGTCCGGCCATGAAACAGTGCCGGAAGATGATGCCCCGTTAGACGGCCAATAGCAACTTGAGACATTTTGGAGACACATCGTATTGTATGCTGATGAAATGAGGGATCGCATGATGTGGCCCTTCCCCGAGTGGCCGTCCGTGGACGTGCTATCGATTCGCGATTTGCAAGCGACCGCCGCTGTCCACGGATGGGCCGTGGCCGTGATTCCGCCGACGCCCGACAGTCCCGGCGGTTGGATCTGGATTACCCAAGAGGGTCAGGTCTGGTGTGCCCTCTGTCGACAGGATCAGGTTCGCCGCTGGGATGGGCACTGGCTGACTCCGGCCAGTCAAGCCGCGCAACGGGCTCGGTGGCACGCGCTGGCTGATCAATGGGCGACCGCCCTGACTATCCTAAAACAGGAGGACACATTTGATGGCACGTTACACGCTCCCGATTCAAGCCCCGGCTTTCTCCCCGCTGGATCGCCGCTTTCGCGACGGGATGCCGATGCAACCGCTCACCGCGTTGCCGCAAACGGTTGATCTGTCCCAATGGCTCGGCCCCGTGCGTGACCAAAATATTCCTGCCTTGGGGGAATGCTCGGCCGAATCCGGCGCAGGCGCGCTGGATTGGCTCTATCGCCGCTATCGGCAGGAATCCGCCTTCGTGGGTTCCTCGCTGATGCTCTATGAAGTGGAACGGATGCTAGGCGGCCAACTCACGCAAGATGCGGGCGCCCGGCTCCGGCAAACTCAAGTCGCCTTGCAAAGCGTGGGTACCTGTGATACCGCGCTCGATCCGGATATCCGGCAAGATTTTATCGTGACGATCACGCCCGTGATGATCGCGAGTGCCGCGCGGCACCGCATTCGCGAGGGACTCTGGTGCCCGACCTTGCTGGAAATCCTGAATGCCTTGGCCCATCCGCAAATCCCCACGGTCGTACAACTGGGGATTGTGGTCTATCCGTCCTTTGAATCCCCAGCGGTATTACAAAGCGGTGTCGTGCCGGTGCCGAGTCTGACGGAAAACCCCCTCGGCGGTCATGCGGCCTTGGCCTATGGCTACTCGATCCCCGATCAATTCGTGATGGCTCGCAATTCGTGGGGGAAGAACTCGGGACAGCAAGGGAATTTTACGCTGCCGTTTGCCTATTTCAACAGTGCTCGGACATTTCTCAGTGCGCGAGCTTATTATCTTTAGAAAGGACGGAATGCCACGATGCAAAACGGCAATCCTGCTGTCAATGCCTTGGGGATTGATGTCAGTGAATGGCAAGGCTTGGTTAGCTGGTCGCACGTGCAGACCCAAAAGGATTTTGCCTTTATCCGCACGTCCTACGGCACCACCATAGCCGATAGTATGTTTCATGCCAATTGGATCGGAGCGCAGAAAGCCGGACTCGCAGTCAACGCGTACCACTTTGCCGTGCCCAATGCCTCGGATCCCAACACACAAGTGGCCTGGATGCTCACTCAGATCAATCATGCGGGAGGATATCAAGGCCATAATTTGCCGCCTGCTCTGGATCTCGAGGATGCCACGACCTTGGATGACGCCGCGCTGCGCGATTGGGCCGTGGCGTTCTGCAATGGTCTCGATGCCGCGATCAAGAATCCGGCGCAACGGACGATGATCTATAGCGATGTGGCGTTTATCGCCAGTCATCCGCTGACGTTTGCCGCTCTGAGTGATCGGGCGTTGTGGATTGCGGACTACAATCCCAGTGGCCATCCGCCCAATGTGGCGTCCTGGACGCAGTGGACCGCCTGGCAATATAGCGACACCGGGGCCGTGGCGGGAATCCTCACTGCTGTGGATCTCGATGAATGGCATGGCCCGGCCCATACGCTGGTCCCCCAGAGTCCAAAACCTGTCATAAGTCACCACACGATCACGCTGCAACAACAAGTTACCGATCTGCAAGAAACTCTCGCGGCCAAGGATCGAGAAGTAGCTGTGCTCCAAGCCGCTATTGCCAAGATTCAGGCAGATTTGAAAGGAGTATAATCATGCACTGGATTTTTGCCTTTGGCCCTTATATTGTGGCCGGGGCCATTGTAGGAGCGGGCCTCCTCTGGCACTACGACCGGAAACAACTGGTGGCCTTTTATGATGCACATACCACGGCGCAACAACGGGCCACAATTGCCCAGGATGTGGCGATTATTCGCCCGTTAGCAGAAGCGGCGGTCCCCTATGTCGAACAGTTTTGGGGCCAGTTACCCGGCGCCCAAAAGTTCACACAAGCGGTAGAACATGTGATCACCGCGCTAGGGCAACGCGGCATTGCGCCCAATCCTCACATTGTCCGTGCCGAGGTCCAAAAAGCCTATGCCCAGGCCAAGGTCGATGGGACGTTAGCGGCCTCCGCGCATAAACCGTCCTCCCCGGCTTAATGCCTCTAACGCCTCTCATCTGCGGGTGAGAGGCGTTTTGTTGTCGGGGGCCAAAATGGGGCCAAATAGCGAAGGGGGGTCCATCCCCGGCACAATACAAAACCCGCAAGCCTTGATGCTGAGCGGGATTGAGGTGGTGGGCACGACAGGTATCGAACCTGTGACCTCTTGCGTGTGAATTACGCGCCGAGGGCGTCCCCACCCCAGGAAAGGCGTCGGAACCCGCATGAATCCGTCATTGTCCTCCGATGCCCTGATACTTTCCGACGCCTTCTGACGCATCAATTGGCCTCAGTGGGGGCCAAATGGGGCCAAACGGCTGATCGCTTGGGCTTGATCGGCCAGATCGGAATGTACATACATCTGTAACGTGAATGCCACCTGACTATGCCCGAGCCGATCCGCAATCACCTTGGGATTGACTCCGGCTTGTGCCAACCACGTCGCGTGGGTATGGCGCAAATCATGAAAACGAATCCGCTTGACCCCAGCATGGACAATCAGGCGATCCAAGAGCGTTTCTAGATTGCGCGGCAAAATGATCCGGCCTTTCATGGTAGTCACAATCAGATCCGTGGCCTCGCCGCCACAGGCCAATCGTTCCAGTTTCTGAGCATGGTACCGCGCTTTTAAGGGTTCGAGCAATTGATGATCCACGGTTTTGTCGCCGTGGGGACTGCCAATTTGGATGATCCGGCGACTCTTCGCCGTTTTGGGTGGTCCGAGGTGCGGCACACTAGATCCGGCCCGGCTCGCCACTTGCGCAATCGTGATCGTTTTCGCCGTCCAATCCACATCCTGCCAGCGCAGACCCAGCACTTCCCCCAACCGCAATCCGCCAAAAAGGGCGAGCCGGAAGGCCACGCCCAACCGATGCTGATCACTGATCCGTAAAAACTGCTGCGCTTCTTCCGGCGTCCACCATTGGATGGTCGGACGTTCCACGGTTGGCCCTTTTACCCGGCGTGCGGGATTGGCAGTCAGCAAATCCCATAGCACGGCTTGTTCCAAGGCACGAAAGGTAATCATCCGCAAATAACTCACCGTCCGGCTGGCTAGAACCCCGGATTTACCATCCTGTCGAGGTTGGGTACGCCATTGTTGCAAGGCTTCTTCTACATGAAGGGCCGTTATTTGGGTGAGTTTCAAGGATCCCAACTGCGGCACCAGATAGCGCCGGATATGCGATTGATAACTCGCTTGGGTAGATGGGCGCAAATCCTGGGCCGCATATACCCACCATCTCTCCAGATAGGCGGCAAACGTCAAATCTTCCGTGGCCCACGCGTCCCCCGGCTGTCCCTCGATGGTGGCTTGCACCTCTCGCCAACGCTGTTCCGCACTCTTCTTGTTGCCGTGAAACGTTTCCGTGCGCTGGCGGCGGTGCCCTTGATCATCTCGCCCCAGTTCCCAGCGCAATTGCCAGCGATTCTTGCCCCGGTTACGCAGTCGCATTACTGGCCCCCTGTCTTTTCTGCATCGAGAAAGACTATCCTTTCTATACCAGAGAGTGTTACCCTTTATACGCTTCGCCGTTTCCGGGCACCCGCACCACTTCCGCCACAATCGGCTGCGGGGCGGTTTCGGGGCTCGTCCAGACCGATCCATCGGCCAGGATATAGACGCCCTCAGGATCGGCCTGCCGATTCACGCGACGGCACGGCACTAACATAGTCCACCCTTGATGTTCTATTTCCACAAACAATTCTGCAATACGTCCGAATTGGGTTTGTACGGAACGATAAATCAGACGCCCACAGATATGGACGCCATGACGATAGACGGGGAAAATACTATCCACATCTGGAGGGGATCCCGTCATAACGGTTCGGGCACTGAGCGCATTCGACGCCGAAGCAATCGCAGTCATTTCACCATGCCTTCGATCATGTGACACGTCTCTGGGCCTAACGACCTGAAGGTGTCGCTTCGACCTCAGACGTGTCTGGGAGGTCGGCGGGGTGTGGGAATTGCACCCACTGCATAAATTGTTGCAACATTTCCTGCGTCCGTTCATGGACAGCCATCATGTGGCTTTCCTGTTCGGTCCGATGCCGGGCGTCTTCGGCCAGCAATTTCTTCGTTTGCGCCGCGAGAATCGCTGTATGCTTCGCTCTTTCGGCCTCAATCACCGATTTTTCGGCGTCTTTGGCCTCCACGAGCCGGATCCGTTCTTGCTCATTCGCCAGGCGCTGCGCTTCGAGTTCTTGGTTGCGCTGAATAATCATGGTCAACGCCTGGATATTCGTCAGGAGGCTTTCGACGGTCATGGCATGGGAATCATTGGGCGCGACGGGATCAGGCAGTGTGGGCGGGGCGGCCACCGGATCGGCTTCCCGCTCTTCGCCCGTCAGCAGCCAGCCGATAGGGGTCTGCAACACCCGTGCCGCGTCTTGCAAGCGTCCTAGGGGGATCTCGACCTGCCCAGTTTCATATTTGCTATAGGCCGCACGACTCACATGAAGCATCGGAGCCATTTCCCGTTGCTTTAAGCCCGCTTGTTGCCGAGCCCATCGGAGGCGTTCCGCTACGGTATTCATGGGGGGAATCATACGTCACCTCGTTGTCTTCGGTATTCTCTCTAACATAATGTGCGTCTTACACACATAGTATAACCCATGCTTCACACGAT
>JAKAAL010000385.1 GCA_021802375.1 Bacillota bacterium
ACCAGAAGCCCGCGTCAGTCCATTTTAGCAAAGTGGTCAACGGGGAGAAAACCGACCGCTATTTATGCGAAGACTGTGCCAAAGAGGAGGGGGCTTATCATTTCATGCTGGGTCCTCAGTTTACGGTTCAGCATGTGCTTGGTGGCTTGATTGGGCAGGAACCTCTGGGGTCTCAGCGCAGCGAGACCTCAACCAAGCGTTGCCCCCATTGCGGTTACACCTACCAAAGATTTGCGGAAACTGGACGTCTGGGGTGTGACTATTGCTATCAAACATTTGCTCCTGAGTTGGAACCCCTGGTGCGTCGATTGCATGGCAGTGTAGACCACCATGGCAAAGTTCCGGTACGGGGGGGGCGCCAATGGATTCAGCAACAAACCTTGGCTAATTTGCGTCTGCAAATGAAGAAGGCAGTAGAGCGCGAGGCGTTTGAAGAGGCTGCAAAATTACGTGACGAAATAAGGCAAATAGAAGCTGGCCTGGAATCCGATAGGGGGAATGACCATGAAATATAGCCAATGGATGGATGGTACAGGACCGGACGCAGATATTGTCTTGTCGTGTCGTGTGCGTCTTGCCCGCAATTTATTGGCAACCCCATTTCCCCATCGTATGGATGACGGGCAGGCGCAAACTATGTTGGCCCGAGTGGAAGAAGCCGTGCATCATTTGGAAACCGGTTGGCACTTAACCTTTTCCCGACTTTCTAATTTAACGCCTATCACGCGGCAGGTTTTAGTGGAAAAACACCTCGTAAGCCCTCTTTTAGCACAAGATCCGATTCGTTATGAAGCCGTGGCTATCGATGATCGGGAGAGTATCAGTATTATGATTAACGAAGAAGACCATCTGCGAATTCAAGTGGTCTTGCCTGGCTTGCAACTGAATGAATGCTGGAAAGTGGCTAACCAATTGGATGATGCAATGGAGCAACATCTTGATTATGCATTTGACCCTAAATCAGGGTATATTACTGCTTGTCCAACCAATATTGGTACAGCGATGCGGGCTTCGGTGATGATTCATTTGCCTGCGCTGGTGCTCACACATCAAGCCTCCCAGGTCTTTACCACGCTAGCCCAACTAGGAATGGTGGTGCGGGGTCTGTACGGAGAGGGATCGGAAGCGTTAGGCAATATCTTTCAAATCTCCAATCAGGTTTCACTAGGATTGAGTGAAGAGGAGTTCATTCATAATCTTACCGTGGTGACCCAGCAAATAGTTGGACGAGAGCGTCATGCTCGGCAACACTTGTTGCAAAATGCTGGCACTGCATTAGCGGACCGGGTGGGAAGAGCTTGGGGACTACTGACCCATGCCCGTATTATGTCTTCCGAAGAGGCCTTGAGGCTACTTTCCGAAGTCAAATTGGGCGCCGACCTCGGTCTTATTGAGGCTCCGAACGCTGCTACCTATGCCCAGTTGATTGTGGCGACACGTCCAGGATTTCTGCAAGTGGAGGCAGGACGCGAATTAAACCCTATTGAGCGTGATCAGTTGCGGGCAGATAATCTTAGGCGGTTACTTGGAGAGCAAAACAGGGTATAACAGGATAGGGGGGATTACCGTGTTTGGACAATTTACCGAGAAAGCACGTCGGGTGGTTATTCATGCTCAGGACGAAGCCCGACGTATGGGACATAACTTCGTTGGCACCGAACATTTATTGTTGGGACTCATCCGAGAGAGCAATTCATTGCCAGCCAAAGTGTTGCAATCGATAGGGCTAGATTTGGACACGGTGCGCGCTGAAGTGTTGAAGGCTACCGGACGCGGACCGGCTATTGGGCCTAATGATGAAGTGACCTTCACCCCGCGCGCTAAAAAAGTGGTCTTGGAGTTAGCGGGACAGGAAGCGCGTGCACTGAACCAAAATTATATTGGACCTGAGCACCTGCTCTTAGGATTGATTCGCGAAGGAGAAGGCGTGGCGGCGCAAGTGTTACTTTCGGCGGGGGCAGATCTGAATAAAGTGCGGCACCAACTGGTTCACAGTAACGGTGCCCAGGGGGCGGGCCAGGGACCATCTTCCGAAACTCCGGCCCCGGTCAACACACCGACGCTAGACTTGTACGGTCGGGATCTTACCCAGATGGCTCGAGACGGGAAGTTGGACCCGGTCATTGGTCGCGACAAGGAGGCTGAGCGGGTCATTCAAATTTTGAGTCGGCGCACCAAGAACAATCCCGTATTAATTGGGGAGCCGGGGGTGGGGAAAACCGCTGTGGTGGAGGGTTTGGCGGAACGGATTGTCGAAAACAAAGTGCCGGAAATTTTAAAGGACCGGCGGGTGGTGGCCTTGGATCTTGGAGCCATGTTGGCGGGGTCTAAATATCGTGGCGAATTTGAAGATCGGCTGAAAAGGGCTATGAACGAAATCCGGGAAGCGAAAAATGTCATTTTGTTCATCGATGAGATGCACACCATTGTAGGCGCTGGAGCTGCCGAGGGCGCTATTGATGCCGCAAACATACTGAAACCAGCCTTAGCCCGAGGAGAATTGCAAGCTATTGGTGCCACCACCTTGGATGAATACCGCAAATATATTGAACGGGATCCAGCTTTGGAACGACGCTTTCAACCTATCATGGTGGAAGAGCCGTCGGCGGACGAAGCGGTTCAGATTCTCGAGGGGTTGCGCGATCGTTATGAAGCCCACCACCGGGTGAACATAACTCAGGAGGCGATTGAAGCAGCGGTACGGCTGTCGGACCGTTATGTGTCGGATCGGTTTTTGCCTGACAAAGCGATTGACCTAGTTGATGAAGCCGCGTCTCGTGTGCGGTTAAAAAGTTACGTTGCCCCTCCCGATCTCAAAGACTTGGCCGGGAAACTCGAAGAATTGCGAAAAGAAAAAGAGGCGGCGGTTCAGGCTCAAGAATTTGAAAAAGCTGCGCAAATGCGAGACGAAGAACAAAAACTTCGCGAAGAGCTGGATCAGCAAACTCAGCAATGGCATGCTCGACAAGGGAAAGAAGCGATTAATGTAACACCGGAAGATATCGCTCACATAGTGTCGTCGTGGACGGGCATTCCAGTGGAGAAACTAGCCAGTGAAGAGTCCGAGCGGCTTTTGCATTTGGAGACCGAATTGCATCAACGGGTGGTCGGGCAAGATGAAGCGGTGCAGGCTGTAAGTCGAGCAATCCGTCGGGCCAGAGCGGGTTTGAAAAATCCCCGGCGCCCCATTGGTTCGTTTCTTTTCTTGGGGCCGACCGGTGTTGGTAAGTCGGAACTGGCCAAAGCTTTGGCTTCTTCATTGTTTGGAGACGAAGATGCCATGATTACAATTGACATGTCTGAATACATGGAACGGCATGCAGTGTCACGTTTGATGGGAGCTCCTCCGGGATATGTTGGATATGAGGAAGGCGGGCAATTGACTGAAGCGGTTCGCCGTCATCCCTATTCTGTGGTGCTTCTGGATGAGATTGAAAAAGCCCATCCGGAAGTTTTCAATATTTTGTTGCAGGTACTGGAGGAGGGTCGGCTTACCGAATCGAAGGGGCGAACAGTGGA
Source organism: Bacillota bacterium (assembly GCA_021802375.1). Next base: position 3,520 of record JAKAAL010000385.1, read on the forward strand.
TTTTCGCAATACCGTGATCATCATGACATCAAACGTCGGCGCTGAAGTCATTAAACGTCAGGCAACCATTGGCTTTCGACGCGATAGCGAAGACGGCCAATACCGAGAAATGAAAGATCGCCTGATGGATGAAGTGAAGCGTACTTTTCGTCCGGAATTTCTTAATCGTGTCGACGACATTATCGTGTTCCACGAATTGAGCCAGGACCAACTGGCTCACATTGTGGGGATCATGCTGAAGGAAGTGGAAGAGCGGATTGCGCAAAATGGATATCACTTAGAAGTGACGGAGAGTGCAAAGCTTTTGATTGCCAAAGAGGGATTTGATCCCGTGTTCGGGGCGCGGCCGCTGCGTCGTGCCATCCAACGCATGGTCGAAGACCAACTAGCCGAGGAGATTTTGGCGGGCCGCTTTCCTCAAGGGGTAAGGATCTTAGTCGGTGCGTCTGATGGTCGCATGGAATTTACCCGACTAGATGATTCTGTGATAGAGCACGGGAGGTGATACATCATTCGAGAACAACGACGCTTTGTCTGTCAGGTATGCGCAACAACTAGCGTGCGATGGATTGGCCGTTGCCCTGGATGTGGGGGGTACAGCACAATGCAGGAAGAAATTGTCAAGGAGCAATCTGCTCCGACCGCAGGTCCTCCAGCCCGTGAACCGGTAGCCTTAAACCGAATCCAAACCGAAACAGTTTCTCGTTTTTCCTCCGGGTTGCCTGAAGTAGACCGCGTGCTCGGAGGCGGTATCGTGCCTGGAAGTTTCGCATTGCTGGGAGGAGATCCGGGTATCGGAAAATCGACTCTACTATTGCAAATTGCAGCGTTCACCAGTCAAAGTGGCCCAGTTCTATATGTGACGGCTGAGGAGTCTGCCTCTCAGACACGGCTGCGCGCAGAACGGCTACAAACTGCGGGGGACAACTTGTTTGTACTGGCGGAGGGAGATATCAATCGAATTGTACAAGCGATTACTGCCCGCCGTTGGCGGTTGGTGGTGGTAGATTCCTTGCAAACCGTCTTCAATCCGGGATTGGAGTCGGCTCCGGGTAGTGTGGGGCAGGTGAGGGATGTCGCTTCGCGGCTGATGCGGGTAGCCAAGGGAGAAGAGTCGCAAGAATGTCCGATATTTCTGGTAGGACATGTCACAAAAGAAGGGTCATTGCGGCCCGTAGCCTAAGGTAACTTGGGCTAAGGCACTGGGCTGTATGCATGAATGGTTGGAGATGCGGTGCGCGAGAGCCCACCGTGGCAACCGGATGTGCAGGAAACGAGGGCAACAACTTGGATCCTCAGAGACAACACGCCCAGCTCCTGACCGTGTGGGCACAGGGAAACAAAATATTTCGTCGATGGCAACACTTTCGTCGTGATGAGTATGCGCCGTGGAGCACATTTGAGATGTGGTGGAACTTAGCACGTAGACTAACTGAGCGTGGTCTTGTGGCCCAAATGTTTCCGGGACCGGGACCGATTATCGTGGTAGGCGGTCTGGGAAGAAAACAGGACCAATGGTTGGTTTTAGTGACACCGGAACAGTATTGGCCCGAAGTGTTTTCTCATCTAGTGGTAGTGCACTTGCAGACGCCAGCAATGACGTGGTCGGACCATATTAGTTTGTCTTATGACTGTGCTGTGCGATTGGGAAATCGTCACTGGAATGTGCTGTTGCGGTTGGCTGACAAGATGGCAGAAGATAATGGCATATCTTGGTCATCTATTCAAGATC
>JAKAAL010000386.1 GCA_021802375.1 Bacillota bacterium
CCTGATTCTCCACCAGGACATAGTTCGTGTTCGGGTGTGCAATCAAGTCGCCAGCCACTCGCTTAATGGTTTCGAGATCTTGCTCGTCCGGCCCGATTACTATTTGATCGGCCAAAATGCTCCCTCCTCTGCGGCTTAGTCTACCCGTCTCCAATCGCATTATACGAAGTAACCGAAACAAACGAAACGGTTTCCTGGAGGGAACCGAGGCACGATCTTCGGCAATCCCTTCGCTGGCCGAGGTCTGCCGTCCCACGGAGATCCTATCAGAACACCTTTATCGCTCTTGATGACTCTGTCGTCCCGGAATGACGTTGAAGAGGTCGGCACTACTTGGCATAGTGACGCACTGACAACGGCCCCATGACCATCCGCCACGTCTTTCTCTATTGGGTCTTGTGCTCGACAAGCTCAGCAAGCGGGGATTACTTAACGACGCGAATGAGGGACTAAACGGCCCGAATGTACATGATTCGGACCGTCAAGGATCGAAGAAAAGGGGCCCACAGGTTTGATGCGAAACGATGCTTCCTGTTGGAGAATCAGGGACCAAAAATCCCACGTTCATATGTCCATGCCGTCACTCCGATAGTCTGGAATCACGCACGATGCCTTTTCCTCTGACGGACCACCACAATGACGATCCGCGCCATCCGGTTAAAGATTGGGGCCATTCCAGCACCACCGAATCAAGAGTCAGGCAAGGCTAAAGTATGCTCCCGCCCTCCGATCCATCGGGTAGGTCAAAGGATCGCTCCGCTAGTCCATTTGAACAAAATCCCGCGCCGTCATAATGTGCGGCGTCGTAATACCCGATTCCAGAAAATCCTTGTCTCCCGTAATGACTATGTCCACATGCGCGGCAACCGCCGCTCGAAGAATGGGGCGATCCGAAGCATCCCGCACGAGGACTTCATCCGCTATGCGTCCGTCGGGTGTCTGAACCACCTCAACAACCGTCAAGACCAGCGCCAAAAAGCGTTCCAAGGCCGGAATTTTGTGCGGAAACTTACGATTATACACCCGCCGCAATTCGTCAACGTTTTGATCGGTAATGCACCCCTCATTCGGATGAGTGACCGCTTTCCGGTAGGCTTGATAGGGAACCCCCGAGGGGTTTAATGAAGCGGAGAGAAGCGGAGAGGAGAATGTTGGTGTCGATCAACACCTTCACGTCAATCGGTGTCCTTTCGCATCGCTTTCACGAGATCCATCACCGCGTCGTCGGAGCCCAAACCCACGCGATCGGCCTCTCCGCCCATGTCCTGCTGGAGCATCTTCATCGCATAGACGGCCGAATTCATCAGAATCACGCGATCATCCTCACAGATGAGCGTCACCCGGTCACCGGTCGACAACCGCAACTGGGACCGGATATCTTTCGGGAGCGTGATCTGTCCCTTGGCCATCACTTTGGCATTATCGATGAAGGGCACTGCCATGTCCTCACCACCTTTCTACAAACCAGCAACCGTTTCCCTACTTTCCCTACCCTTATCTTACGCGATTTGCACAAAAAAATACATCCCGTTGAAGGCGCGGAAGTCTTAGAAGACCCCGCCGTTGACGGTCTACACCCCAAGTATGCAATTGAATCGGGTACAAACCGAATGTCCTTAATGCACACTCGCCCCCGTATCTCGCTGATTCGCATCATTAAGAGCATCCAAGAGACGCTCATCGGATTGGAGGAATTGTGCCAATCCCTGCGAATGCTTGAACAAAAGCGTTTCAAGAGGTGACGACACATTGGATATCATGGGTATTCCGGGCATCCACGATAAGGCCCTGCAATCCCAATGGGATGTGGTGACGCACGTCGTCTCGCATCTCGTCCAGCAGGCCGGCGTCCGCACGATTTACCTCGAAGGGTCCTTGGCCCGGGGAACGGCCGATGCCCATTCGGACGTCGATTTGCTGGTTGGCCTCGACTCCCATGCAATGCGCGACATTTGGACACACCGGCACCAAATCGCCAACATCCCACAGCCCGCCATTCTCGATCTGGACCATCAATGGGGCGACCCGTCGGCGCTTAGTCATGCCGTTCTCTATGAGACCGGCGTGTACTTGGACCTGACGTTTGGGCAATCCCCTCACATTCCCGTGTAGGACGCGGTATTGCTCGGGTCGGCGACGCTTCCTGGTCCGGATGGCGACGGACCCGCACGAGGCCGCCATGGACATCTGCCCTGACCCCATGGACGACGCCCTACGCATGTTTTGGATGTGTAGCCCCTTATGTGCCAAGTACCTGGTGCGCAACCAACTCTGGACGGCCCTCTGGTTCATTGAGAGTCGCCGCACGTTGTTTCTGAAAGCCTGGCGATTGGCGCACGCCCCATACGCGCTAACTTTAAGGAAAATTTTCTCGGAAATAAAAGAGCCGCAATCGCTTGCGGTGAAAGAGTTTGAGGATGGTGTCCCCGGCAGGATTCGAACCTGCGACGCCGGGATTAGAAGGCCCGCACTTCGGGGTCTAAGGTGTCTTCCCGATGCGCTGCAATCCTTGTGCATCAATGGATTCGTGGTTTCGTAATATCTCCGCTGTCGCTCCCAAAACACCCATTCCATCCCTTCGTGGTGACGCCGTGGTGACGGATACCCGACGCGAGCCATGCAACGATGGACAAAACTTCGTGAACGAAAGCGATTCGTTGGCCAAGTTCGGATTAGGCGACACCGGTGTAAGCACCTCTTAGCCTGGTTCCACATCATCCTCCTAAAGCATCGCCAACCGCATCATGTTCCGGCACCATACTCCCGTGGGGCCAACCGATATGGCTCACGACGGGGAGCGGATAAGAAATCACATTTCAGATCCAGCGTCGCAAGAATACACTGGGAGGCTCGACTCGACAAGCGGGCGTGAGTATCGCAAAGTCTTCCACGTTACTCGTCACCAAAATGTCGGCGGCATGTTCTTGCGCCACCAGCATCACGTGGGCATCCTTAGGATCGATCTCGGCGACCGCCTTGTCCAACAACCGCCGACCTTCGACCGTCGACGGCCAGTGACCAGCGATATTTTGTAAGGCATGATCCACGGACAAACGCGGCCACCGCTGGAGTTCGGGCAGAACAGCCCGAAGTCCCACAGGCACCGCATGGTCCCATAGAGGAGCGAGTGCCTCCAGAAACTCGCGGACCTCCTCGTAGAGGTAGAGGCGACGGTTTCGGCCATGGCCTAAGCCGCGCACGGTCGCAGAGTGGATAAATTCTGCCAGCACCCCTTGCGAAATGACCGGATCAAAGAACGGCGCGTTGGCGAGTAGCAGGCACCGCATATTGCCGCCATCAGGTTTCACTAACGCGCCACAAAAGACAGTCGTATCAAACAGTACCCGTAGTTTATCGCTCATATTCATCCGGGGGCTCGGCATCGAACCTCCCATTCAGACGCACCACCGTATCTAATAGAGTGGTGACGGCATCGGATGACGCGGCAAACTGATCGGCACGAATCCGCCACACGCCCCGCGGCCCCGGCGTCCGCATCGCCACGACATGCCCCTGCTCACACCAATGGCGCACGGCCCGCTCCGAAATGCGAAACATGTCCGCCACGTCCCGAGTCGTCAGCCACCGTGGCACCTCAGGCTCGGCAACCGTAATGCCCACGGGCTCACCGGACGCAGACAATGTCCCCAGTGTGTGAATCAAATCCCGGAGCCGGGGGAAATCGCTGGGCAGTTGTTGTTCTTCGCGCCGCAGGGCCGAGATGTCCTCGGGTGTCAAGGTCACCATAGATAGAGCCCCTCCTTTACTAACCACAGCATAATCTCCTTCCGTTATTTTCGCAATGGCCGATTTTTCCCATAGTATGTCAGAAGGGAGCGAGATTAAACCGTGGTCAAAAATAACGACGCATGTTTTCCAGACAAATTCCTACAAATGCTGATCCCCTAATTTACACCACACAAATGGACATTAACGCGCACTCGGCTTATGCCATCGCGGCAACTTTCCCAAACAACGGCGCCTTCCTTGGCGAGATCCATACGTGATATTCGGGGGAGTGTGAGGCCTATAAGTGCACTAGCGAGCAATATACCAGCAAGTAACAAGTGCGACCGAAAGGTGTTTGATCATTGGATGCCATTTCCTTCGCCGGATAAGAGCTCCCAAATTTTCTTGTATTCAGAACCATTTAAATGAGACGTTTCTGGCCGCAATGTTTCCCACTCACGTTTATCTAAATCTCGCAAAAACTCTCTAGCACCACGAACGTTGGCCATTTCTTGGTTCCCGTCAATACTCTCTAGAAATTTCTTCCCGACGTTCTGAGCAATGCTTCTTGGCACGGCGTTCATTCGCATCAAAACCGCTTCTTCTGTGTTGACTCCGTGATAGACCATCGCGGGAAGTATGTTAATCCTTCGGCGATCGACATCTGACATCGAGTCGTAGTCTAATCCCGCAAGCTGGCTCAATGCTGCAAATCCCCATGACCCAACGGTAACCAAGCTTCGATAAATCGCTTTGGCGGCTTCGGTTATTGCTTTAGTTTTATCGGGCTGGTCATCTTGAAACATAGAGGCGATCGCCTCTATTGAAAAACCCTTAACCCATGATTGCGTAACCTCGGCTAATATTTTGCTATCATGTTGGTTCCCTGCGGCAATGTCACGCAAAGACTCCTCAAGCTGGGGAACCCGCAACATCACTCCATACAAATCAGCCATCCCGGTTTCAGAGCCAAACAAACTTTCAGGCGCCCAATCGCTCACGTCTAGCTTACGCTCTAGGGTACTTAACCCGTACAACGCCTTTGAAACACCTTCCACTGAAAATCCCGTCATATCGGCCAGCGTGGCTCTCTCTGGATGTTTAGCCAAATCTTGTGCATATTTTTTAGTAGCCTCTAGAAGTTTGTCGGCCTTGGCTTTTCCATCCGAACGAGATCGCAAAACATTGTAGCCTAGGGTATTTCTCAAAAGTTGCTCCGTATCTTCAAGAACTGCACCTAGATTTCGCTTCGAGTTCCACAAGTGAGCTACGTAACAACGGAAATCTTCCCATTGTTCCGAGTAAATGACGGATTCCAAATCACTTAGATTACCCGCCTCCTCAAGTTCTGTTAACAGAGTTTGCAATCTGGACAACAGATCTCCCGTCTTACGTTCAACAAACTCAATAGTCTCGTTTGGCTTGTCACCCGCTATAACGCCAATGACTCCAACACTGTCATGGTCGATTCTGCCAACCCTGCCTGCTAGATTCCAGAATGCTCTAGGAGCTT
>JAKAAL010000387.1 GCA_021802375.1 Bacillota bacterium
TTTCGCCGGAAAAGCAGCAGCAGTTGCTTGAGACGCTGGCGGTGTTGCTGGCTCCCCTGGCTCCGTACTTGGCCGAAGAGCTGTGGCATGAGCTGGGGCATCATGAGAGCGTGCATGCGAGCCAATGGCCGTCGTACGATCCCGCGTGGCTGGTGGAGGATGAAGTAGAGATTGCCCTTCAAGTCAACGGCAAGGTTCGCGGTCGCCTGGTGATTGGGGCGGAGTGGAGCGAAGACCAGATCCAAGCCCAAGCGCTGCAGCATGAAAGTCTGGCTCCGTATTTGGCGGGACATCGCGTGAAGAAGGTCGTGGTCATTCCCAAGCGTCTGGTCAACGTCGTGGTTGCCCCTTAGGCGGGAATCCGGTTGCCTCCCCGCGCGGACTGGCGTTAGGATGGGAAGGAGACTAAAGGCTCCAGCCTAGGAAGGAAGGGAAGGCTGTCTCCACCGGGGCGTTTGTCCGGGGTGGGGCACGCCGTGTGGGTGCAAACACTCTTGGCATTCTTGTTAGCCCTCTCTTCGGCCGTTATTGGCGCGGTGGCGGGACGGTCCCGCCGCCCCATGGGGCGTTTTTCAATGGGGCAGGTCATACTCATCAGCCTGGCCGGAGTGTTGGTCGCCGAGGGCGGCACGATTGTCTGGGTGGGGCCGCCGGGGTCGGTGTTACAGCCAGTGTTGGGCGGGCTGGCCTTGGGATTCGTTGCGGGGTTCTTCAGCGGACGGAAGCCGCCGCCGCCCGATCAGTTGCCGCCGACTCGGCCAAAACCGTAATTGTTGCGCGCGGAAGCATTCCTAGCATTGATGGGCATGCGGTGTCGCAACCATAAAAGGCAGTCCAGAAGGAAAGCCCCCCACGGCAGGCGCCGTGAGGGGGCTCTTATTGTTCCTGGTTTTGGAGAGAGATCCGGCGGCGATGTCCCGCCATCTTGTGCGCCGTGATGGAGAGCAAGCCATGGCGCCAATCGGCCGCTGCTGTATCCGGATTGATTTCCGTGGGCCACGACATGACCACCTGAAAATCCCGTCCAGCGCGGCGATCGACCTCGCCAGGGCACACAGGGAATTCCCCGCGCACCATGACGGCCTCCTCGTCCACGTCGATTTCCACCAATTCCGGGTTCACACCCGGCAATTCGAACTCGGCCAAATAGCCGTTCTCGATCTGGTGCATATGGGTGCGCGGACGGGTATTGTCAAGGTTCCAGTCCTCGCGCATCCGGCTCCACATGCGCGTCATATCGTCGCGCAGTCGATCTATCTCGGTGGCATCCCAACGCAATAAAGCCAAGCGGATCACCTCCGCTTCCAGTATGTCCGGAAACGTGAGGATTCTTGTCAGAGATTACTCCGTTTGGTCCTCGTCCAAATACAATTGTTCCGTGTCGGTGTCATAATGGAAAAGGTCCGCATACCGTCCCCAGTTGATGGCGGTCGTCAACTGCCGGTCCGCTTCCGCCACCGAGAAATGTTCTTCCAGAATGTCGGTAAAGAACTCCTTCACCATCGAATGGTTGGCTTTGGTGTGCAGCACCCGTTGAATGAGGCGAAAAATCGGCACATCCTGCAGTTGGTCACGGATGATGGCCTTGCGATCGTTAATGTCGCCCTCAACAAAAGTGCGCCCTAATTCCGTGATGAATAGGTCGCCTTCGCTCACTTCGGCGAGGTGAAAGAGTTCCGCGGTTTCCGTCACCGGCAGCAAATCGTCAACCTCCAAGAACAGCTCCGCTCCCAGACGATAGAGGTCGTCATGTCCCCCCCGGTCCTGAACTAGTTCCAACAGTCCGGACAGCATGGAAATGTGCCCATAGGGAATGGGCTTCAGGCGCGGGCGCTCTTCGTCAGGCGACTGGTTGGCAAGAGAAGCTGATGGGACCGCCAGCTCCGCTTCTGGGGCCGCCTCATCCTCTTCGTCATCATCCCAGCCGGTGACGATTTTATAGACTTGGTCCACCATCTGCACAAACTCCGGCGCTTTGCGGTTTCGCGGATAGGGCAGCAGGTTCGGAAGGTCAGCCACCACCCGGGCCGGGTTTTTGGACAGCACAATGATGCGGTCGGCCATGTAGACCGCCTCTTCAATGCCGTGGGTCACCATCAGGACCGCGCGCGTGGGAATGCGCGACTCCAGCCACAGATCCAAGAGTTCCGAGCGCAGATTCTCGGCCGTAAGGAAATCCAGCGCGGAAAACGGCTCATCCATGCAGAGCAGTTCCGGATCCACCGCCAACGCGCGGGCAAATCCCACCCGTTGCCGCATGCCTCCCGAAAGCTCCTTGGGGAAGGCGTCCTCGTACCCATTCAAGCCGATTAGATCGATGAGTTCAATCGCCCGGCCGCGCCGCACGTCGGGAGAGACGCCCTTGGCCACCAGGCCGAGTTCGACATTTTGCTGCACGGTGAGCCAGGGATACAGGGCAAAACTTTGAAATACCATGGCCGCATGTGGATTTGGACCCTCGATGGGGCGTCCGCGGTACAATACGGTCCCGTAGGACGGGTCCGAGAGCCCGGTAATGATGCGCAAAAGGGTGGACTTCCCCGAACCGCTGGGACCGAGCAAGGCAATGAACTCGCCGGGCTGGATATCCAGGTTGATGTCATCCAGCACGCGAATGTCATAGTTGTCTGGTTGCTTATACATCTTGGTCACGCCCAACAACCGCACCAAGCTGTCATTCTTGGGCTGGGCCTTGTGAAACGTGGCGGCCATCCTGCCTCACCTCCTTGTTGCTGGGAGCCTTCGCCTACGATACAGAATAGCGCTCCGTCGCTTTGTCATACAAGCGGCGCCAGATGAGGCGGTTAATCAGAACCACAGTCAGAGCCAACGTCCCGGTGGCCAGCAGCAGTACGGAGAATCCGTTGCTCTGCGAGCTTTTGGCAATGATGGACCCGACGCCGAAAGTGGTGTAGATGTGGTTGTGAAAGCTGACGTATTCCGCGACAATGCTGGCGTTCCAAGCACCGCCCGCGGCCGTGATGAGGCCGGTAATCAAAAACGGGGCAATGGCGGGCAAAATCAATGTGGTCCAGGTCTTCATGCGGCTCAACCGGAACATGCGGGTCGCTTCCCGCAAGTCTTCCGGAATGGCGGAGGCGCCGGCAATCACGTTGAAGAGGATGTACCACTGCGTGCCCAGCACCATAAGCAGTACGGAAGCCGTGTTGAGTCCGCCCTGAAGATGTATGAGGATGGCGACCATGCCAGGAAAAAGCGCCGTCGCTGGCACGGAGGCGGCAATTTGGGTGACTGGCGTTAGCCGTGCGGCCCATCGGCGATTCAGTCCGATGAAGACCCCAACGGGCACCGTCCAAATGACCGAGATGAAGAGCGCCACCAGAACCCGCGTCAGGGTCGCCGTCGTCGCTAGCACCACCATGGCGATTTCGCCCCCCGTCAAGTGGCTGAGCAAGTGCAAGGCGCCTTGGAGTGCGGTGAGAATGATGACCACCACTGCAGCCACTATCAGCCAGCGAATCAGGTTGGAGATGGTCGCCACCGACGGCTGTTCCCGGAACTTAGGCAGCGTACGGGAAAAAACGCCGTCGCTCCACTCCGTCAGCGGAATCCAGACGTGCTGCCCCAGCCACTCCAGAATCAAGGACCGGCGTAGAATTCTGAGGACAGTGGAACGGGGACGGTCCGCACTCTCCACCATCTCCATCTTGAATTTGTCAGCCCACGCCAAAAGCGGACGCCAGATTAACTGGTCCATCAGCACGATAACCAGCACTAGGGTGCCGAGGCCGGCCAGTTCGGCACCCCAGTTGGCCTGGTTGGCGGCCGTTTGCAAATAGGAGCCCAAGCCTTGCAGCTGATAGCTGTGGTTTCCCAGGGAAAACATCTCGCACGCCATGAGGAAGAACCAGCCGCCTGCCCAGGACATCATCGAGTTCCAGACCAGACCTACCATGGCGTAGGGAAGTTCCATGGTGCGGAACCGCTGCCAAGGAGACAGATTCAAGGACAGGGCTGACTCCCGCAGATCGCGGGGGATGGTGATGAAGCCGTGGTAGACCGCAAAGACCATATTCCAGACTTGACCCGTAAAAATCAGGATGATGGCAGCGAGGTTTACGCCAATGCGCGATCCCGGAAACAGCGCGATGAACGCCAAAAGCACCACCGGCAAAAAGGACAGGACGGGAATGGACTGCAGGATGTCCAAGAGGGGGATAAGCACCTTCTCGGCCCTGCGATTGAAAGCAGCCACGTAGGCATACACCAGGGTAAAGACCAGCGATACGGCATAGGCGGCTGCCATGCGCAGCCAGGAGTAGGCGGCGTCCAAGGGCAGGCGCCACCATGCCAGCGAAATGTGGCCTGATTCAGCTGCGTAGGGATGCGCGTGGGTAGCCCAGGCGATCACCATGGAAATGAGACCTAGAATTGAGGCGCCAACCAGGATATCGGCAATTCCGACTCCTGGCCGCTCCCGCGAATCGGCCACAGCAAATCCCTCCCCTATTTGAGACAATGATAGATTGCGGCGGCGTATCAGGGTCGGATCGCGCGTCCATGGTGACACCTCCTTGATTGCCTGGATCGTGTGAGGATTTGACCAAAAGGCGAGTTATGGATTCTTAAACACTATTATGCTCTCTATCTTACCGTGAGAAACGCCAACGGGAAAGACGAAAAAGCGGGAAAAGGTGCAGAGCCCGTCATAGTAGGTGATAATCGCAGAATTTCACCATTTCCCTCTTAGTACTGGCCTTACGCTGAAAAATTTGTTAGAACCAGGATATGGAACAGACCGTGTCGGGATTTAAGTCGGGCGCGAACGCGCCCGAGGCAACGATGAAAGAGCGTGTCCGACGGGTGACCGTGCGTCTGGTCACGAAAGAGGAAATGCCTCGGTGGATCGACTTGATGTCGCGCCATCACGCATTTGGGGCGTCCGGAGATGGTCGGAGAAGCCCTCTGTTATGTGGCGACCGTGGATGATGAGTGGGCGGCCCTCATCGGGTGGGCCAGCGCGGCGTTGCAGGTCAAGGTCCGGGACCAGTGGATTGGCTGGTCGGATGACCAGCGGCATCGGCGGTTACGTTTTGTGGCCAATAACGTGCGGTATTGCATCTTACCCGGTTGGAACCTGCCGAATCTCGCGTCCCGGGTCTTGGCGCTGAATACGCGGCGGTTGGCGGCGGATTGGCAGGATCGCTTTGACCACCCCGTGATTTTAGCGGAAACGTTCGTCGACCCGAGTCGATTCAACGGGACCTGTTATC
>JAKAAL010000388.1 GCA_021802375.1 Bacillota bacterium
AATACTTTTACCGGTATACGTCCATTGTCCTCCTGGTGTGTTATGGCATTTTGGCGGATTTATTGTTTTCTCGTTATCATGTACTCATGCCAAAGGCAACGGCCCCGATGGCATGGGGGACGGCGATTACCACGGTGGTTACATTCTCTATTTTGGCATGGACCTATAAGGTGTCCACGGTTTCACGGTTCGCTGTGCCAGCCTCTAAGAGTCGCAGCCGAACCGCCTTTTTCCTTGCGCCATCGGTGGGGATTATGGTATCGGTCTTAGTCATGGGCCTTATTGGAATGTATTCGCAACAGGCGACAGGGAATTGGAACTTGGCCCTATTGGGATCGCATGCGCCGCTCTGGGGTGTGGTGGCCGCCATTGGGGTAGCTCTGGCGATCATCCATACCAACGCTATGAATCTCTACCCGTCGACCGTCGATCTGTTGGTGGCCATTAACACCTTCGGCAATCCACGTCGGTGGCAACAACCGGTGGCGACCGTGCTGCTGGGAATCGCGGGTACGGTCCTCGCTATCATGAGCATTTTGGATCATGTGGTGGGGTTTTTGGATGTTATCGGTGACGTGATTATTCCCTTTACGTTTATTATGTTGGTGGATTGGGTGTGGGTCCAACGAAAAAAAACCCCCGTATCCGCATTCTTTGAGAAGCCTACGACGTCTTGGGGCTGGTGGAATTGGTCGGCCGTGATTGCATTTGTCATTGGACTCCTCATTAGTGTGGATGGAGCTACCTGGCTCCCGTGGCTCTTTAGCACGGTGCTACCAGTGCCTGTAGTGGGAGGAGTGGTATCCGCCCTCCTTTACGCAGCATGGAAGGTCTCGGAGGTGCGACGTCACGCTCGGTAAGTTGGGGCATACGTAGGTCAAGAGGTCAAGCAATCCAGTCCTGGGAATTTTTAAGATGGTGTAATCACCGCGCGGTTCTCGTGGCGGTCTTCACGTGCTTAACAGAAGCAATGGTTTCTTTCCCACGGTCGGAGGTATAGTCCGTAGGACTTAAGGAGGTTTCGGGACAGTCCAAAAAGAGTGATAATAAAAATCAGAGTAATTGACGTACTAAGATGGGAGTGAGGCACCATCCGGGCCTTATGGAGTGCTGTGTATGGGGCGGGCGACGGGGCGCTTTTATTGGAATTCGGATCATCCCTCGATCCCAAGGTAACCCAAGCGATTCATGCGGTTGCAGGTGCTGTACGAAGCGCGGCCATCGATGGGGTATGGGGAGTGGTTCCAGCCTACACGACACTTCTGGTGGAGTTCGATCCGTTGATGGCAACATCGCAAACCATTCTCGATTCTCTGATGGGAATAGAGGTCGTCTTGCAGGAAACGACGCCCGAACACTTTATCATCCCCTGTATTTATGGCGAGGAATATGGTGAGGACCTTGATGTCGTAGCCCTAACCCTTGGAGTGACAACCCGAACCGTCGTGGCACTGCACACGGCCGAGCAATATCACATTTACTGCCTCGGATTTTCTCCGGGGTTTCCTTTATGCGGAGTCCTGCCGGAAAAGATTCGGGTGCCGCGCCGAAATTCTCCTCGCACCGAAGTTCCGGCGGGTTCAGTAGCTATTGCAGGGGCTCAGACCGGCATTTATCCCACCGCGAGCCCGGGAGGTTGGAATCTTTTGGGACGCACCCCCGCGGTATTGTTCCAACTGCATAGCGAACCACCGCTGGTCTACCAACCCGGGGACTTTATTCAATTTCGCTCGGTCGAGCGGGCCGAGTATGATGAACTGGCGCAGGCGGTCCGTGAAGGATTCGACGTGGTCAAGAGGGTATCCCATGCCAGGGATTAGAATTCTGAAACCGGGACTTCTAACCTCGGTACAAGACGCGGGACGTAAGGGTTATGAGCATCTCGGTATCATGGTGGGGGGCTCGATGGACGACTTTGCCGCAAGTTGGGCAAATCGTCTCGTGGGCAACTCACTAAGTGCAGCGGTGCTTGAAATTACGCTGTTAGGACCGACGTTTGAAGCGTTAGATGCCGGATGGATGGCGTTAGCCGGTGCAGATTTGGGCGCGATGGTCAATGGGATTCCATGGCATCCTGGATATACGCGACACGTGGTTCCGGGGGATACCGTATCTTTTGGTCGTGCTGTTTTTGGAATGCGTGCCTATATAGGCTTTGCAGGGGGCCTTGATGTACAACCTGTGTTAGGCAGTCGGTCGACCGACCTGGTCGCCGGGTTCGGAGGCTTAGAAGGTCGTGCGCTACTCGCGGGTGATGAATTACGCTACGCGGGTGGACACGTGGAGGAGGCTATGGCGCCCGGTCCGACGTGTCTGGTGTCTTCCGTTCTCCGTGTCCTTCCGGCTTCTCGTCTGGAAGGCTTTTCATCCGGCACCTGGGAAAAATTCCTAGGCGGTAGTTACCGGGTCGACCCTCGATCGAATCGGGTGGGGATCCGCCTAGACGGCCCTCACATATTAAATGCGCGGATGGCTGGAGACCGGACTTCCGAAGCCATCGCCATCGGGTCCGTCGAAGTACCTCCGAGTGGAGAGTTGCTGATTCTCACGAAATCTCGTGGAAGTATTGGTGGCTATCCCACTCTGGCTCATGTGATTGCGGCAGATTGGCCGGTTTTAGCTCAGCTCAAGTTAGGGAGCGCCGTGTCGTTCGAAGCAACCGATGTGGAGAACGCCCGAGAAGTGCTCTGCCAACAAACGAGAGCATTAGAGGCCACACTGGCGAAACCGAGATAAGACACGCGGAAAAATTGTCGCGAAAGGAGTACCGAAATGGCGAATCAGGTAGACCTCAATTGTGATATGGGTGAGAGTTTTGGGCCATGGCAAATGGGTGACGATGCCCAGGTGTTGCCCTATATTTCTTCCGCCAACATCGCGTGTGGTTTTCATGGGGGGGACCCTCGTATCATGGCGGAGACGGTAGAGCAGGCAAAAGAGCTCGGGATTGGTGTGGGCGCTCATCCCGGGTTTCCCGATCTCGTCGGATTCGGGCGCCGTAACATGGATGTGTCTCCCGTTCAGGCGCGGACCGATGTACTGTATCAAATTGGGGCACTTTCGGGATTTTGTCGTCGCTATGGCGTGGCCCTTCAGCATGTGAAACCCCATGGGCAACTCAATAACTTAGCGATGCGGAATCGGGTCTTGGCGGATGCCATCGTGGCAGGGATTCGAGATTTTGACCCAGACCTTATCGTTGTGACATATGGTGGGGAATTGGCCCGAGCGGCAGCAGCACACAATATGCGGGTGGCCTATGAAGTGTATGCCGATCGGGAATATAATCCGGATGGGACTTTGGTGTCTCGAGCGATTGCCGGATCGGTGATCACCGACCACAATCGCGTTGTGGAACGCGCCATTCGACTGGTGAAAACCGGTGAAGTGGTTGCCATGGATGGGACCTTACTCACCTTACCAGTGCACACCATCTGTGTCCATGGCGATACGCCGGGCGCTGCCACATTAGTGGCAGAGCTTCGTCAGGCATTAGATCGATCGGGTATTGAAGTTACGCCCTTGTCGCGGATTATCGAGTAATGGTCTTCAACTGGTAACGGCGAGCGTTGAGGGACCGATCTTGAGAAGTGGGGAGCCCCCTAATCCATGGATATCATTAAGGTTCTCGTGAAGTATGGGGATTTTCGGCGTCTGTGGCTATCTTCGCTGCTATCGGAGACGGGTAGTGCCTTTAGCTTGGTGGCCCTTCCGCTATATGTGATCCACCAAAGTCATTCGTACATGGTGGCGGGAATTCTCACCGCGGTAGGGTTTATCGGGACCGTGGTCATGCGGATTCCGGGAGGCTTTATTGGCGATCGCTGGCCGCGGCGTCGCATATTGATGGCGAGTGCGGCCGGCGGGATGTTGGCGATGTTGGCCGTGGCTGCTTCTGTCGCGTGGCATCCCGCTTTCCAATATTGGCTAATCGGTGTGGCATGGACCATTAACGGCTTCATCGGATCTACGGCTGCTGTGGTTCAAAGCTCAGCCGTCGCCCGAACTCTGCCAGATGAAGATGCTCAAAGGGGATTCGCCGCATGGCAGGCTCAATATGCGGCGACAACGGTCGTTGGCCCCTTGCTTGGCGGCCTAACATTTACGATTTCTCATACTCTACCGTTCACGATCGACGCGGTATCCTTTCTTTTCGAACTCATCGTCTTGTCCCGCATTCGCCAGAGCCTCGGAGAAGGTCAGCCCATCCGGGCAACCACTAAGGAAGCGTTTCGGGGCGTGGCTACTGTAGTTCGGGACCGTTTCCTGGTGGTCTACGCGGTGACTAATGGGGTGATCAACGTTGCCTCCCAAGGCATGCTCTACGGTATGGTGTTTTGGATGACGCGGTTGGGTGGGATGGCGGTCGGTACGAGCTTCGTGGTTCTTGCGGTTGGTTCTCTGATCGGATCTGCTATTTCACCACGCCTGAGATCCCGCCGATATCACCTGTTACTAATGACGTGTGTGGGTGCCTACGCACTGGTGGGACTCTTCGGATACCTGGCTTCAACGCCGTGGGCCGCAGTGGTGGGCCTATCGGCGGCGGCGCTCATTTCCCAGCCGCCAAGCGTGGTACTAACCAGTCACATTATGACCACGGTTCCCGACGCATTACGTGGTCGGGTACAGGGGGCCCTCTTCCTGATTGGAAGCGCTCTCTACCCATTTGGAGCATTCGTTACGGGAGCTATCGCCAGTTCCTGGTCGATCAACGGGTCCTTTGCGGTTTGGGGCGTTTTCTGTTGTCTCCCACTCCTCGCGTCGCTTATCCCAAGCTGGAGGCTTCCATCTGAAGGCTTCCTGTATCTCCCCTTGACAGAAGGGACTTAGCACATCGCAGATTACCATGGCCTTTTGTCGCGTTTCGACTTCACATGGTGCCGCCCAGTAAAATGTTGCGAATCTCTGGATGGATTAAGGATGGCACGGAGTCCTTATGATCAGATCCAATTTTAACCGAGCGCATGGGTTGGAGACACAGTTGCGTATACCATAGGGTCCTCATGGGAAAACCAAGAAAAACTGGGGGGTCTCTATGCAGCTGACAATCGCGGATATCAAAGTCTGGAATGAATCGCTCATTGGTCTCATCAAGGAGTTGGAAAATCTTTTGAACTTCAAGACCAAGGCCCAAGATCCCACGCTCAAATCCACATTCGGTGAGCAGTTGGTACGTCATCAAAAGAATTATCGAAACTTACAAAGTTTGTTGCAGGATGGATTAAAGA
>JAKAAL010000389.1 GCA_021802375.1 Bacillota bacterium
GGACGGATTGGATCGATTACTGGTCAGTGGACTTTGATTTTGAGAACAAGCGGGAAATTATTCGTGTCAAAAAGATGCCAGCTGGGCAAGGCGTATTGGAGGGACAGGAGCCTCCACAAATACCCATGGAGGAATATGAGGAAGTCTGGACGGGCGATTACGTCTTTGAGAACGAGTGGCAGTCTTTCCGTACCAAGAAAGACCGTTCTCTGGAACTGACCAGTGTAGCCTATGAATGCGAACCGGGACGACGCAAGATTGCCGTGAAGGTCGTGGACATTTTCGGTAATGACACCATGACGATTATTGAGGTCACTGTCGGCGGGAAACGCTGATGGCCCTCCACAAAGATTTCCCTTCTTCCCCTCATGTCATCCTTGATCCTTCTATTCGTTGGTTCCCAGCCGATGAGACCTTACGGGAGACCACGGCCGATAAACTTATGCCGCCATTGGTCCCGGAACTCCGCAAACAGGTCAAACAATGGCGAGATGGTGGGTACCTTAAGGCCACAGAAACCAGTCGAAGTCTCCTCCACTGGTGGTTTAAAACTTCTCATGCCTTGCCTCAGTCTGATGGGACCCTAGCGGAATTTGAGTATTACTTTGCTCAACGGGAAGCCCTGGAGACTATTATCTACTTAGTCGACGTCGTCGGGGTAAAAGACAAATATGACCTGATGCGCTTTGACCATTCAGGTGCCGTCTCCGCCAGCATGTTCGATGAGACTTGGCGTCGATTAGTGGTGAAGATGGCCACAGGAGCGGGCAAGACCAAGGTGATGAGTTTGGTGCTTGCCTGGAGCTATTTTCATAAGTTCTATGAACCGGATTCAGAATTAGCTCGCAATTTTCTTGTGATTACGCCCAACATCATTGTGCTGGACCGTATCCGTAAAGACTTCGAAGGGCTACGAATCTTCTTTGAAGACCCGGTGTTACCCGATAACGGCATAGATGGACGGCATTGGCGGGATGATTTTCAGCTGACCTTGCATGTGCAGGATAACGTGCGTATCACCCACCCGATCGGCAATATCTTCCTCACCAATATCCATCGAGTCTATGCGGGTGAGGACCTCCCGGCATCGCCTGAGGATGAGAGCACCCTAGATTATTTCCTCGGCAAGCGGCCTACCGGGGCCACCACAGACTCCAAGGTCGATCTGGGTATGATCGTGCGCGATATTGAGGAACTCGTGGTCTTAAACGATGAGGCACACCATATCCATGAGGCCAAGCTGGCGTGGTTCCAGTCGATTCAGGACATCCACAACCGGCTGAAGCAAAAAGGGTCGGCCTTAGCCCTGCAAGTGGATGTCACAGCCACACCTAAACACAGTAATGGCGCCATATTCGTTCAAACGGTGGCGGACTACCCCTTAGTGGAGGCCATCTCCCAAAACGTGGTCAAGCATCCGGTACTGCCCGATATCGTCAGTCGAGCCAAACTCGCCGAGCGGCAGAGCATCAAATACACGGAAAAGTATGTCGATTACATCAATCTGGGCGTCATAGAGTGGCGCAAGGCCTTTACGGAACACGAGAAGGTGGGGAAGAAGGCCATTTTGTTCGTGATGACCGATGACACCCAAAATTGTGATGATGTGGCCGAGTACCTAGAGGGCCATTACCCTGACCTAAAAGACGCTGTCTTGGTCATTCATACCAAGAGCAACGGAGAGATCTCGGAAGTCGCCACTGGCAAGAATAAAGACGATCTCGACCTCTTACGAAAGCAAGCCAACGACATTGACAGCTTGGAGAGCCCCTATAAGGCCATCGTCTCAGTCATGATGCTGAAAGAGGGCTGGGATGTGCGGAATGTCACCACTATCGTCGGCCTCCGGGCCTATTCTGCCAAGAGTAATATCCTGCCAGAACAAACCTTGGGACGGGGCTTACGCAAGATGTATCCGGGGGGTATTGAGGAATATGTGAGCGTGATCGGGACCGATGCGTTTATGGAGTTTGTGGAGTCCATACAGGCAGAGGGGGTCATCCTTGAACGGAAGCCTATGGGAGAAGGCACGGCCCCCAAGGCTCCTTTAGTGGTCGAGATCGATACCGACAATACGCAAAAGGACCTGGACGCCCTCGATATGGCGCTGCCCATCATGACCCCCCGTGTCTATCGAGAATATAAACACTTGGCCGATCTGAATGTGGCGGATCTCGGCAGTCACAAAGTCCCCTATCGCACGTTTAGTGAAGCGCAACAACGGGAAATTGTCTTCAAAGACATTACCACTGGGGCCATCACCCACACCACCCTACTCGATACCGCAGGTCTTGCCGATTACCGCAGTGTAATGGGGTATTTTACTCAAACGATCATGAAGGATCTGCGTCTTATTAGTGGCTACGATGTCCTTTACGGCCAGATTAAAGCTTTTGTGCAAGATCAGTTGTTTGATATATCCGTAGAGCTCGATAATCCTAATACCTTGCGTAATCTGTCTGAGATTGAGGCCACCAGGACCTTAATTGAGACCTTCAAGAAGGCCATCAATGCCTTGACCGTACGAAACAAAGGGGATGCGGAGATACGAGACTATATTAAGCTGCGTCAAACCCGCCCCTTTGTGACCAAAGACCAAGCCTATCTGGTCCCGAAGAAGAGTATCTTCAATAAGATCATCGGTGACAGCCATTTTGAATTGCTCTTTGCCCGGTTCCTGGATGACTGTGAGGATGTCGTATCCCACGCCAAGAACTACATAGCAGTCCATTTCAAGCTCGATTACGTCAACGCCGACGGGGATATTTCCAATTATTACCCCGACTTCTTTGTGAAGCTGTCAGATAAAACCCTCGTCATAGTCGAAACCAAGGGGCAAGTGGATCAAGACGTGCCCCGCAAGATGGATCGGCTGCGGCAATGGTGCGAGGATATCAATCGGATACAATCCGACGTGAAGTATGCGTTTGCCTACGTTGACCAGGAAGGTTTTGAGAAATACCAACCAACAACGTTTAAGGCATTGATGGGAGGTTTCAGAGAATACCAGGAGTAACAGGTAAGCCCCTTAAGGCCCAGTGCAAGACTGGCTAGATATAATATTCCCCCAAAGCCCCCCCCCATTCGACCGTGAACTTCCCCCCGTTTTCGTAAGACTCGACGTCTGCTAGGCATTCCATGGCACCTGCCTTATGCTTTACTAATCCTTCAGAGGGAGGTTACGATTATGCCCTACGTCAAATTTATTCGAGATGCCGTAGCCGTTACAGCAGTTGTGACCGGCGTAATTGTGGCAGCACCTTTGGCAGCTATTGGGCTTGGTGCGGCAGGAGTGACGACAACGGCAGGGTATTTGCTCGCTGTGGCTATAGGCACTTCTGCGGCGGCGGCAGATGCCCTTGAGGAACGGAAAAAGAAGAGCAAGCCATAAAGCGGATTATCGACTCGGTAGTGCTTGTTGGGCCGGGGGATCTCCGTTGTGAGCGCTGCCATTCCCCCCAATTCGGCCCCCGTCATGCTTGCTCAGCAGAAACGAGGATGCAGGCCTCTAGATCCCCTCATGGCCAAACATTGGAGTGCTCTGCAATCTCTCCATGACAGCAGTGACGGGTGTGACAGATGAAAACAAAACTTTTCTGGAGCCGCTATGTGTTTCCATCTTCATTCCTAGGAATCTTTTTACGTTTTATCTGTCACATCCGTCACAGATCTCAATAATGCTAATAAAAACACAGTGTTATATGATGACAGATGCCATACTTTATCTGTCATTCATCTGTCACAGCTGTCATTGTTTCGGGGTACACGGGCTCTTTTTGGCCATATTTTTTCTGTGCCAGGCTACTTTAAGACAAGGTGCCGAGACCCACTCGTGGGTTGCCTTTCAACTGCCTATTATCGGTGACGCATCGTTAATCATTGACTTTCGATGACGTGTCATCGTTATTAAAGGCTTGGCGCTAAGCTCAAAAAAAACCGGCATCGCTCCAACCATTTTCAAGTAAAACATCATTCCGCCTTCCGAATGCGCTGTGTACATCGCACTTGCGCTACCCAATCAATGGAAAAAGGTCGTGCGCTCTCCGTCCGCTTTGGCTTGATCCGCGTAACTCAACACTCTGAAAACCAAAACCATTGACGATCCATTACTATGTGGTGTAAAACTTTATTACCGCGACCACCTCTCAGAGCGGGCCATCATCTTTCAAATTAATCGGTTCCCTTCGACCGGAATCGGGAATTATTTTCATCGGAATACGCCGCATGCGCGGCAGTAGGATATTCTGCTGGAACGTGTAGCTATCTAGCGGATCGATATGGGGTTCGAGCACCACAACTACGCGATGGTAGAAATGGGCTACATAGTGACATAGCTAGCTGTTCGAGGATTTGTCTTTGTTATGAATAACAATTACTTTTTTGTAGACGGTTCCGCTCTTCTTGGAGATATCCAACGCGTTAGGGATGCGATGGAAATTCCGACGCCTTTGCGCTTTGACTTGCTGCAATTGGTCCACTATTTCACGGGCGTACATTACGCGCCATTCCACCAGTATGGATATAAGAGGTTCGTGTTTTATTTTGTCGAGAGTGATAAGAGAATACGAGACAATGTTATCCTTCCGGATACAACAGTGCCCGGCGCAATTAGTGACGTTCGTATAGAGTATTGTGGTAAGCGCATAGCACAATTTGCAAAAGCACATCAGTGGCTCGAAGATAACAAAGCACCAAGTTATGTTCGCGACTGCGCTTATCGAAGCGAAAAAGCTGTTGACACAAAAATATGCTGCGATGCCTTGCAACTAGCGGGGATTAATAAATTGGACCGATTGTTTTTGTATACGAACGACTACGATTTTGTCCCACTTTTTCGTGCGCTCAGAGCCATGGGGGCCAATATCAACATTTTTCGGATACAGGCAAAGGGGTTAAACAAGGAGCTTGCCGCTCAATGTGACGCGCTACATGAAATGCCAGTGGATATTCTGCTTGCAGCGTTTAAAGAGAATTCATAACCCTCAATTGGGCACTATTTGGTTTTGCGAGGCCTCCTTACAGAACGCGTAGTTCCTAATTCCCCGTATGGGTCGCTAAGCTCATTACCTCCTATCCACCCGGCGCATAGAAATAAATCGGAACCAGTGAAAGGAGCGCCTTATCATCATCGGCCATTTTCGGATAAAATTCCTGCCATAGTGCCACGAAGCGATCTACGTCAATCAGCTCGACATGAACATGAGAAGTACGTGCGGCTGCCTT
>JAKAAL010000390.1 GCA_021802375.1 Bacillota bacterium
TATTGGTGGCGCCACCTTCATCGCTTCACGCAAGTTGCTTAAAATAGATTGGGCGGTATTGGGATCAAGATTTAAAAAGGTGCCCGTGTCCGTCCGCTCGATGGAACTGCGCATCTCCGCCTCGACTTCGGGCGACAACACCAGCGCGTGCAACACCCCGGTATTCAAATAGGGATGGACAATGGTTCTGCCGATAGCTTGACGTACGGCCTCGGTTAGCATTTCGGGATCCCGAGACGAACGCGCTTGATCCGCCATCGCTTCTAAAATGGTGGGCAAATCACGAATCGAAACCCGTTCTCGAAGCAGGTTGGATAAAACCCGCTGAATTTCTCCCAGGCTTAAGAGATCCGGCAAGAGCTCTTCAACGATCGCAGGGTGCGTCTTGCGCACGTGGTCAACCATAGCCTTGAGATCTTGGCGTCCAAGAATTTCAAAAGCGTGGCTGCGCACGGATTCGGCCAGATGGGTGACCATCACCGAGCCCGCATCGATGACCGTCCATCCTTGCAGTTCGGCGCGATCTCTCGCCTCTTCGCCGATCCAATGCGCTTTAAGCCCAAATACGGGATCCGTGGTCGGCACTTGCCCTTCCACCATGAGCTCCCCCTGGCCCATGGCCAAGAAGCGATCGGGCCTGAGCTCTCCTTGGGCCACTTCCCCTCCCCGGATGCGTATGCGGTATTGATTGAGCCCCAGTTCCAGGTTGTCTCGAACCCGCACCGAAGGCAGGACTAAGCCTAATTCGGCGGCAATTTGCCGCCTTAAGGCGGAAATGCGTTGAATGAGGTCCTGGCCCGCGCGCCCGCTAGCCAAAGGCACCAGACCTACCCCTAATTCCAATTCCACCGTATCCACCCCGATGAGAGCCATCGCGGACTCGGGACCCTTGTCGCGTTCCTTGCGCTGGCCATCCTCGGCCACCTTTTGGGCCTGGCGTTCCGCCTTTTGGCTCCTCTCCATCCTCCAACCGAGATAGAGTCCACCTAAGCCTAAAACGCTTGGCACCAAAGGCGGCAAGCCAAACAAGGCTAAGAGAAACAACACGATGGACACGATGTAGAGCACGCGCGGCAACGCCGTCAACTGCCGCATCAGATCGCCGCCCAAGCTGGCTCCACCGCTGCCTGACCGGGTGACAATGATGCCAGCGGCGGTAGACAGCAGTAATGCGGGGATTTGCGTGGTCAAGCCTTCGCCCACGGTCAAGATGGTATACGTACTGATGGCTTGCGCAAAACTTAAGTGGCGAGTCGCCAATCCCAGAACCAGGCCGCCAATGATGTTGACAACCACGATGATGATCCCCGCCATGGCATCCCCGCGAACAAACTTCGACGCACCATCCATGGCCCCGTAAAAGTCGGCCTCGCGTTCCACATCGAGGCGTCTTCGCTTGGCTTCGACCTCTTTGATCAAGCCCGCATTCATTTCGGCGTCGATGGCCATCTGTTTTCCCGGCATGGCGTCCAAGGTAAAGCGGGCCGCCACCTCGGAAACCCGCTCAGCACCCCGGGTGATCACCATAAATTGAATGACCACCAGAATGACGAAAATGATGATCCCGACGAGCACATTGGAGCCCACGACCAATCGGCCAAACGTCTGGATCACATTTCCTGCGGCCCCATCCAAAAGGATCAACCGCGTCGCCGTGACCTCCAAAGCCAGGCGAAATAAGGTGGTAAGCAGCAACAAGGAGGGGAACACCGAGAGATCGAGGACCTCACGGATGAACATGGTGCTAACCAGCACGGTAATGGCCAAGGCAATGTTCAAGAGCAAGAAAACATCAAGGACAAAGGCGGGCACGGGGATTACCAACATCAAGATGGCCACGACGGCCGCCATGGGCACGAATCCCTCTTTTAAGACCTCAAGCTTCATGGCTTCCCCTCTCCCCGAGGCGCCTACGGCGCACGATGAAGGCAATAATTTCCGCCACGACTTGGTAATGCTCGGGCGAAATCGCCTCCCCTACCGGTTCGGCATACAGCGCGCGAGCCACGGGCGGATTTTCCACCACGGGCACCTGGGCTTTAAAGGCAATCTCGCGAATGCGCAGAGCGGCTTCGTCAGCCCCTTTGGCTACCACTTGCGGCGCGGTCATCGAGCGGTCGTCCCATTTGAGCGCCACCGCAAAGTGGGTAGGATTGGTCACCACCACGGTGGCAGCACGCACGGCTCGTAGCCCAAACTTGGCATAACGGCGCTGCATTTCCCGCCGCCGACCTTTGACATGCGGGTCTCCTTCGAGGTCCTTTTGCTCATCTCGCACCTCTTGATTCGACATGCGCAGACCCTGTTGAAACGAGCGCATCTGCCACACCATGTCGATCAGAGCGACAAAGAGATAGGCCAGTCCAGCCCGCAGCAGCACGCCGGTCAACGTCCCCTTGGCAAAGGTCAGCACCGCCCCCAGGGAGATACTCATGAGATTGGGATATTGCGACAGCTGGTGGCGGATCAACATCCCCGCCGCCACCCCCACCAAACCAATCTTCATCAGTCCCTTGAGCAAACTCCAAAGCCCTTGGACAGAAAATATCTTCGTCAATCCCTGTATGGGATTAATGCGATTAAAATCCGGGGCCAAGGCCTGCAACCTAAAGCTAAACCCGCCTTGAATCATTCCGACGAATAGCCCGGCTAGGGACAAGGGAATGACCATTGGTGCCAGAACCAGCGCAAGATTGCGCAAGATTAAAGGCAATAGGCTGGCCATGGCTAGCGCAAATCCCCGGGTGTTGATATTTTGCAGAACATCTGCCTCCAGATGAGCCAGGTGTTGACCGGCCCAGGGCATATACCACTTCAGCAGCAAAAAGGCCACGATCAAGGCCAAAGCCGCCTGAAAGTCCGGAGACTTCCACGATTGCCCCTCTTCTCGCGCCTTTTGCCGTCGCCGTGGAGTGGGCGCGTGCGAGCGTTCTTGGCCGGAAAGGGCCCATATGGAGGCGCGAGCGGGAAGTACAGCAAGGCCGAGCATCTTTAATGTCCCTCCACGATCGCCAACCACCGACTCACGTCATAAAAGGCCGTATGCCAGATGTTTGGGATTAGCGCCATTAGAAAAGGCAAGGTGCCCAGCATCACCACAAGGCTGATGCCGAAGTTCACCGGCAAGGACAAGAAATAGGCGTTGATTTGGGGAAACGCCCGCGACACCACCCCAATACCCATATCCACCACCAAACTTGAGAGGAATAAAGGAGCCGCCACCAATAGCGCCATGGTCAAGGCCGATTGAAAGATGCCCACGATAAAGAGTAAAGCGTGCGCCGAAAGCATCTCGTGCGTCAAGGGCAAGGCCACAAAACTGGCATGCAGGGCGGTCATAGTCAACTCCAACCCGCCTCCAACGACAAAAACAAAGGTGGCGATGAGCGTCTGCCACTCAGAAAGAAACGATCCTGCCGACAAAAGTCCTGGATTTGCGGCCACCGCTAGTCCAACGCCCATTTGGTAAGTAATTAATTGTCCGGCCATACCAAATAGGCCCAAGAACATCGACAAGATGAGCCCGATGGCTACCCCGACCAGGAGTTGAAAGCTCACCGCCAGGCCTAGCGCAAGGCCGGTGACAAACACTTCCGGCACCGTAGCCACCAACGCCCCCGCGAACAGAAACACCATGGCAGGTTTCAGCATTTTGGGAAAAAATCCTGAACTTAAGACGGGCGCAGAGATCACCAGTCCCGCCAGACGCGCCACCACCAACAGGAACGTAATCAACCAACCGTTCGAAATCACGCTAAAACTCATTTTGCCTTCAACCTTTAGATTCTCTCAAGCCTTCTGTTCGCCCCATTCGGTGACACGCACCCCAAAGCGATTGCCTACCAAGACAATAACCCCGCTGCCCACCCTACGATCATTGATGAACAAGTGAACGGGTTCGCGCCAGGATTCCTCCAACGAAATGCGACTGCCCAGGCCAATCTCCAGCCATTCCTTCAAGGTGCGCTGGGTCTGCCCGATTTGCACTTTAAAGGTGACTGGCAGCTCGTGAAATTTTTGCAGTTCCCGTTGTCGGGCCACATCGCGCTCTTGTGCGATTTCGGGCTCGTCCGCCGCCTCAAATAAGGAGGCCACCAACTCCGCTGACAGGCCGCCTTCGTGGGCCACGCGTGTTTCACTCCCTATTGCATACTTCGACTCCATACCGAGATTCGTGGTATTGATAGTCAGTTCGAGGCGTTGCCTGAAGTTCCTCTTTTGTCGCCTCGGTATTTGCGAGTGCCGCAAAACCCCTTATATTTTGTCGAACCAGCGGTGCTGTTCGTATAATGATTAAGGGGGGATACACGATCGGAAGCGGGAGCCTTATATGGAATTTTGTTTGGGCACTGTTATTAGTTCTGGCTCTAGCCTATGTGGCCGCTCGCCTGCTTAAGGCGACGGGCATCGGCAAGAAGAGTCCATCCCAGTTTATTGAACAGCTCGATTACTTGGCGCTTGGCCCCAAACGGGGCATCGCCATCCTCCAGGTGGTGGATAAGACGCTCTGTGTGGCCATCTCTGAGCACGGCATTGAACTCTTGTGCGAACTGGATGGTTCGGCATTTGCCGAGCGACTAGAATCATTGCCTTCACTGCAACGAGGCGCGGCCCCCTTGGGTCAGTTCGCAGAGGAACTTTGACAACATTTGAAAAACCCCAAAGCGCGGAGCGACGGCAGATGAGCGACCGCTGGCTCAAACGTTCCATGCTCGCCGTTTTATTTTGGTTAAGTCTAGGCGGGGTGGCTTTTGCAGCCCCGTTGCCCTCCATTCACATCTCTACCGGTGGCGCTTCGCCGAGCAATACAATTTCTATATTGGCCCTGCTCACGTTGATTTCGTTTGCACCGGCCATTTTATTAACCATGACCGCCTTTACGCGAATCATTACCGTGCTTTCCTTTCTTAGAAGTGCCTTAGGGCTGCAAACCACGCCGCCCAACCAAGTGCTCATCGGGCTCGGGCTCTTCATTACCCTGTTCGTGATGTCGCCTACCCTCAGCGCCATCAACCATCATGCGCTTAGCCCCTATTTGGCCGGGCATCTCTCCTTGATTCAGGCGGGAACCCGGGCCCTCGCTCCCATGCGCACCTTCATGTACCGCCAAACGCGCGTGCAGGACATCGCCCTGTTTCTTCATCTGGCTCATTTACCCCATCCCCACAATCTTTCCCAAATCCCTACCACCACGCTGATTCCCGCCTTTTTGGTCGTTTTGCT
>JAKAAL010000391.1 GCA_021802375.1 Bacillota bacterium
TTGGCCACTTTAGATACAATGAGCACAGGGATGCGTCCCTCGCGAAACATTTGGTACAGCCGCTCGCGTTCCGCGGTTGGCGTTTCTCCGGTAAGCAGGGGAGCGCCGATATCTTGGTGCAAAGCTTTTAACTGGGACAAATATTGCCCGATAATTAACACATGGTCGTGGGCGTGGTGATCTAGAAGTTCGCGTACGGTACCTATTTTGCCAGGGTTTTCCGCGGCGATTCGCGCTCGTTCAGCATCCTCCGCCATTGCATAATGTTCTCGCCAGGTATCGGATAGGGAGACCCTGATTTCCTTGCATTCGGCAGTGGCGATCCACCCCTGCTGTTCAAGGTCCTTCCACGGCATATCGAAGCGTTTGGGCCCAATTAACGAAAATACGTCATCGGCGCGTCCATCTTCACGAATCAATGTCGCTGTTAGGCCCAGTCGACGCCGTGATTGCAAGCTCGCGGTCAACCGGAAAACCGGCGCTGGCAGGAGGTGGACTTCATCATAAATAATGAGGCCCCAATCATGCTGGTTTAAGGTGTCGAAGTGCGGATACCCGCTGCCTTTTTTATGACTAAGCAATTGATAGGTAGTCAGGGTGACTGGGCGCAAATCCTTAACTCGTGCGCTGTATTCACCGATAGCATCAGGATTCATGGTGGTCTTGTCGAGAATTTCATCGCGCCATTGATGGAGCGCTGCTACGGATGTGGTTAGGATTAGAGTATCGCGGCCGACATCGGCCATGGCCCCTAGTCCCACCATCGTTTTGCCAGCCCCACAAGGGAGGACGATAACTCCATTCCCCGATCCGGAAAAAGCTGTAATGGCGTGTCTCTGATAATCGCGCAAATGAAAGGGCGCACCGTGACGGGTGGTGTCCGACAGGGCGATATCGAGTGGAATGCCTTGAGCATAGCCAGCAAGATCGTTGGCTGGCCAGCCGATTTTAGCCAACGCTTGCTTGATGAGTCCACGGTGTTCGGGGAGAATTTTAAAACCAGGTGACAGCACTGGCCCCAAAAACGGGACAATGGCTTTGTGATTGGAAAGTTGTCGCAATAACTGAGCATCGTCACCGGTAAGCCAAAATCCATCGCCGTCAGGGGACTTGCGAATCTGTAGGGGGCCAAAACGACGTCCTTGGTCTCTGATATAAAAACTGACCGTCTCTGGCACAGGATATTGCGAATAAGTGGTTAAACGTTTAATCATTTCATCAGGGGCAATGCCTGCCGCCACCGCATTCCAGATCGACAATGGGGTGAGGCGATAGGTATGAATGTGTTCGGGACTCTTGACTAGTTCGGTAAATCCAACAAGCGATTGGCGAGCTTCTTCAAATTTGGAGTTGTCAACTTCCAGCAGTAGCGTTAGGTCGCTTTGGACAATTAAAGGCAAGTGTTCCACAAGAACCTCCTAATGAGATGAAATGTACTGTATAAATTGTACCTTAAATTGGCGGCGATTTTCGAGCTTTATGTCATTCGTGTGGTATAAGACTGTCGACTGTGACCCTTGGAAGGAGATGTGGAGATCGAAAACGGCTGGAACATGCACGATCTCGTTGCTAACCCCGGTTGCCACTCGCAAAGCGAGAGCAAGCGCGGTTGCAACGGGACTGCATTTCGAGTCTCGCCCCAGATAGCTTGGGCACCTACAATGCGGTCGTTTTAGGGCCGTGGGGTATCGGGAAATCCAGTTTGGTGCGTCGGCTTCG
The DNA here is from genome assembly GCA_021802375.1 of Bacillota bacterium. The sequence continues at coordinate 1,720 of JAKAAL010000391.1, forward strand.
CTTTTTGACCGCAGCCGTCTCTCCTATGCCACCATTCACGATTTAAACCAAAGCAAATTCCCGGGTGACTTGAATGCCACAACATCGGCAGAACAATACCTCGCCTTACGTAACCCTGAGTATTTCTCTCGGGTAATATAGGTATGCTAGCGAACATTGGCGAGGCCGCAAAAGCACTGGGTGTCCATCCGGAAACGCTCCGGAGATGGGAGAAAGAGGGGAAAGTCCCGACTCCTTTGAGCACCCTGGAGGCACGCGGCGTTATGTTGTCGATCAGCTGCGTCAAGTGGCCCCGAAACGCGTAGCGATTTCCCGTACGACGGTTGCGTATTTGACGTGATTCAAGATCTCGGATCGGGGATGAACTCCCGGAAGAAGGGGCTGCAGGATCTGCTGCGGAGGATTGGCGCGGGGGCAGTGGAACGCCTAGTGCTCACGCACAAGGACCGGTTGCTGAGATTCGGGGCCGATTTGGTCTTCTCTCTCTGCGAACGATTCGGAACCGACGTGGTGCTGATCGAGGCCACGGAAGGCCCGTCTTTTGAGGCTGAATTAGTCCAACACGTCCTCGAAATCATTACCGTGTTGTCCGCCAGGCTCTACGGATCCCGTAGCCATCAGCATAAGAAATTCCTGGACTGCATCCAGGAGGTGACGCAAACACGACCCGCACGGTGCAGTGGCCATCGGTTGTGCTGAACATCGGCAAATGGCGGGCGGTGATGGCCCTGGTCTTGGCCTACGACCGACAGAAGGACGCTTTCCTGCGGGATCTGGCCAAAACCACCCGATGGGGCGATCTGGATAAGCCGAGGGATTTTCGGAACCGGGATAAGAAAACCTGGGGCAACTTCGGGAAACTTCCCATCCATCTTTATGACCGCGCCCTGTTCGTGCAGAGCGTATTGTGCAAAAGGCTCTCACACCAGCACCGAACGCAGGGGATCGAGCGTTAGCTACCCTGAAACTTCCCTAAATTGCGGCCTGGGTAAACCTATCCAAGCCCGCTGTACGGTGTGGTATTTTATGTCAGTAACGTCTGCCTAGACGACCAGATCCTCTAGGATCCGATGCCTAATGCCTCCCGCTGGCGGACAAGAGGTGGAGACGCACCTGGTTATCGTGATGCGAGTGCGCTAGGGCGGCTAGCGGGTGGGAATCCGCAGAGTCATCGCGACCCAACGGTCGCGTTGTCCATGGCTCCGACGCGCCAGCGCATAAAAGGGTATTCGTGATGGCCTCGGCCTTTTCCTCTATGGGGCGTTTCATCCTCTATTGCCAGCCGCCGTATGGTCCTAAAGACGCGGCCATATATCCGCAAACCGCGTCCAAAATCCCGGAGATTGATATCCCAAGCGCCATAGGGTCATTCCCCCCAGGTGTTGTGCCAATGCTAGGTTCAGCAGATCTTGCGTTGCCTGACTAGTTTCATCCCAGGATTCGGTGTTTCCCACGTTCATCGCATTAATTTGGGCCTGCAGGACGGCGGCGGTGTGTGGCCCATAGACCCCCGGTACTTGGGGTTGAACTGAAAAATCCTGCTGAAATTGCGCCACCGCGGCCTGGGTTTCTGGGCCATACCCACCGTCTGTCGCCAACAGCGCAGGCGGTGTCTCTCCCTGAGAAACCGCATAGCGCAAGAGAATCGCATTGAGCAGGAACTGCAAATTCTGTACGGCGGGGTTGAATGTCGACGGGTTATAGGATAGCGGTGCAGTCGGAGCGATGGCCAAAGTTCCCGTGCTGATTTCTAAGGCATCTTGCGCAGGATCCCAGACCGATTGCCCATTCTGACTGGCGAGGCTCGTGGCGATTGTCCGGCTGGTAATGGCAGATCCCGTCTGAAAACCTTTGTTGGTATAGGTCCAGCTTTGTCCGTAGGCGGCCACCCCTAACAAGAGCTGGGCGGGACTGACTCCCGATTGTACGGCATCGGCCACCGCTTGAGACACCCACGGCATCCCTTGCGTAGGCCCGGGATTTGGCGCGGTCGATGTCGGCGTCGATGGCGTGTATTCGGGGTACGCCAACAGGTTCAAATAATTCGCGGAGGCGGCGAGTATGGGATAATCATAGGCGGGATTGGGCAACGGCAATACATCGACCACTAAGGTGAGATGATCTTTATGCAATGCATCGGCGAGTTGGGTTACAAATGCCGCAAAAGCGGACCCTTGATCCGCCGGCAGGTTCTCCCAATCCAGTGTATACCCGCCATAGCCACCTTGGGCCGCGAGGGTGGCCAGATCCGTGATAAGCATCGAAGGTTCTGCGCTCGACCACCAACTGTTGTCTACCGTGCCGGTAAATGTGACCGTCGGCCAGGTTTGTACATGGTGTTGGGTGGCGTAGGCGGTCACTGTCTGCATCGTGCTCGGCGCCATCTCTGTGGTTACAGGTGCGGTATTTTCTGGCGTGACGGTATACCACAGGGGAGCGATGGCATTGAAAGCACTGGTATGTTGCTGCAAATCATACCATGCCCGGCCAGGCGTGGTGCCGGAAAGATGGAAATAGCCATAGGCCACCGAAACGGGGGTGACATTGACGGACGCGACGGACGACCACACCGCTCCAGTGGCGTTGTTGGGTGCCAGGGGATCCTTCGCGTAAACAATTACATGGTAGGTGCCCGATTGATGTGGGGTAAATAACAATTGCGGATTGTTTTGATACGGCCCGCTAGACTTCCAGACGCCTTGGGGATTTTGCCACCACCATTGGTAGACCGGTTGTATTAAATTTTGCGCTTGGGCGGTGACGGTCACACCGTCCCCCGACAATAGGGATGTCGGCGTGTGCAGAGTGACTTGGCTCCCGACGTTCAAGACCAATGTTTGGTGTACAGCTTGTGCCCACTGATGGTCCGCCGCTTGCGAAGCATCCAATGCATAAACGACCACGATATCGCTTCCAGCGGACAAGGTTCCGAGGTTCAAGGATCCGCTGGAGGAATAGTTCTGGGCGAGGGCCCAACCAGACGTCGACTCGACCCAAAATTGATAGAGGGGCGGACTACCGTGACCCTGAGCCTGGGCGGTGATCGTCACCGATGTGCCGGGACTCAGTAGCCCACTGGGGCCATGGACCACCAAATTGCTGGCATAGGGCAAAGATGTTGCCTGCACCAACGGGGATAAGAGGCCGCCGGCCCCCATGCTCATCGCGATTCCGAGAATGGCACCCTGTAACCGATTCATGGCAAGAAGTCTCCTTAATACATGATGGCAAAGTTTTCCTATCGATTTGCCATGTATTATAATCCACTTGCAATCATTCCGGTATCCCTTTTATCAAGGGAGCCCGTTTGCTAAACCGTTCTAACAAACTTATCCAAATTTGATCATTGCTGACCAAGTCTGTTGCCGCCTTCCCTCTGGCGACTGAATTGTTTCGATAACTGACGAAGCTGGGCCAAGGCGGCTGCATAGGCTTTCGGTCCCACGATCTTCTCGCCGGTCGAGAGTGTTGCCAACGCGGAAACGCCCAAATCGACCCCGCCC
>JAKAAL010000392.1 GCA_021802375.1 Bacillota bacterium
TCCGATCTAACGTTAATTGTTTATCCCGACTCGCGGGCCCAGTTTCGAAGGGAGGCCAACGTAATTGTTGGCAATGTCGCCCTCTATGGGGCGACCTCCGGGGAGGCCTACTTCTCGGGAGTCGCGGGTGAACGGTTTGCGGTGCGCAATAGCGGGGTTTGGGCTGTGGTCGAAGGCGTGGGAGATCATGGTCTTGAATACATGACCGGTGGTTGCGTGGCTGTTTTAGGCCGTACGGGGCGAAATTTTGCCGCCGGGATGTCTGGTGGCGTGGCGTACGTGCTGGACGTGGACGGAAGCTTCGAACAGCGCTTGAATCGGGAATTAGTCCAGGCGGAGCCGCTATCCCAGACAGAAGACGTTGAGATTCTGAAGAGTCTTATCGAGCGACACGTACTGTACACCCAAAGTCCGCGTGGACGTGAGGTGCTAGAGTCGTGGCCCCGTATGCGGGCTCGATTTTGGGTGGTCATCCCCCATGACTATCAGCGCATGCGGCAAGCGGTGGCCCGGGCACAGTTACGGGGTGTCCCAGAACCTGAGGCAATCATGCAGGCTTTCGAAGAACAGCAGCGGGGATTGGTGAGCACCACGGGAAAATAAAGGGGGTCACGAGGAACCACGATGGGGAAAATCACCGGGTTTATGGACACAACGCGCGAGGCGCCGCCGGAGCGGGCGGTCCGGGAGCGGATTCGAGATTTTGGGGAGTTTCATTTGCCCATGGCCGCACCCCAATTATCGGAGCAAGGGGGTCGCTGCATGGATTGCGGTGTCCCCTATTGCCAAACGGGGCGAATCTTCAACGGCGCGACGGCCGGGTGCCCGACCCATAATTTGATTCCCGAGTGGAACGATTTGGTATATCGGGGGGCCTGGCGGGAGGCGCTAGATCGTCTTTTGAGAACAGCCAGCTTTCCCGAGTTTACTGGACGTGTCTGTCCGGCCCCCTGTGAGGGGTCATGTACGGTCGGATTGGATGACGAGCCGGTCACCATTAAGCAGATTGAATGGGCCATTATCGAACGAGGTTTTCGCGAGGGGTGGGTCAAACCACGGCCCCCGGCTCGCCGCACGGGCAAAACGGTGGCGGTGATCGGCTCCGGACCGGCGGGACTGGCTGCGGCCGCTCGGCTGAATTCGGCGGGGCATGAGGTGACAGTCTTTGAGCGCAACGACCGCCCCGGAGGGCTTCTCCTCTACGGTATCCCGAACATGAAATTGGAGTTGAATTTGATTATTAGGCAATCCCTCTTCCCCGAAGCGCCGACTGATGGCATGGCCTAAGAGCGTCCCCACCGCCCGGTCGGTATTGCGAATGGTGAAACGTGCGCTCACCGGCTGACCCTCCTCGAGAGCCGGCCGTGCCACAGGGAGAATGGCTTGTGCCGTCAGGGATGCATCCAATCCGTGATCTTGCCACACCCGGTTCGGAGGAGCGGGAATCGGCGCTGTGGGAACGTGCAGTAGGCTCGAAAGATCGACGTGTTTGGCCTTCCAGTGATCCGCGAGAGGTGCTGCCCGCAATCGGTCCGTGCGTCCGACCATCTCATCCAACGTCCGAAACCCGAGCTTCGCCATGTACTGCCGGAGATCTTCGGCCACCATCATCATAAAATTGACGACAGCCTCCGGCTCTCCCTTAAACCGCGCCCGCAACGACGGATTTTGCGTCGCGATACCCGTGGGGCAGGTATCCAGTTGACACACCCGCATCATCACGCACCCCAGACTAATCAAGGGGCCGGTCGCAAATCCAAATTCTTCGGCTCCTAAGAGAGCCGCCACGGCAACGTCGCGTCCCGTCAGAAGCTTGCCATCCGTCTCCAGACGCACCCGGCTGCGCAGTCCATTTAATGTTAACGTTTGATGGGCCTCGGCAATGCCAAGCTCCCAGGGCAAGCCGACATGCTGGATGCTGGTCTCCGGGGCCGCACCCGTTCCCCCGTCATGACCCGAAATCAAAATCACATCCGCTTTCCCTTTAGCAACCCCGGCCGCAATCGTACCCACTCCGACTGCCGAGACCAATTTGACGCTAATCCGGGCATCGGGATTGGCATTTTTGAGATCGTAAATCAACTCTGCCAAGTCCTCAATGGAATAGATGTCATGATGCGGGGGCGGCGAAATGAGCCCAACACCGGGAGTCGAGTGGCGGACCTCGGCGATCCATGGATAGACCTTTTTCCCGGGAAGCTGCCCTCCCTCGCCTGGTTTGGCACCTTGGGCGATTTTAATTTGAATCTCATCGGCATTGACGAGATAGTGGCTCGTGACCCCAAAGCGACCCGAGGCGACCTGTTTAATGGCACTCCGACGAGAGGCCCCCGACGCATCGTTCAGAAACCGCTGGGGATTCTCCCCACCTTCACCGGTGTTGCTTTTGCCACCGATGCGATTCATAGCCAAAGCCAACGCCTCATGAGCCTCTTGGCTGATCGACCCATAGGACATGGCTCCGGTTTTAAATCGCTGCACCAGTGATTCGGCAGACTCGACCGTGTCCAAAGGGACCGGGTGCTCGGCCCAACGGAATTCCAACAAGCTTCTCACGTGGTAGTGCGCGCGTTCAAACGCCTGGATTTTGTCGGCAAACGTCCGGAAGAGTGCCCCATCGTTCTGGCGTACGGCCTGTTGCAACAAATAGACGGCCTCCGGGTCAAAGAGATGATCTTCATCCTCCGCCCGCCACTGAATGCGCCCCCCCGACTCGAGGGACAACGCCTCGCTGGCACGTGCCGGATAGGCCTTTTGATGGCGTCGCCGCACTTCCTCGGCAATCTCTGCGAGTCCCATGCCCTCAATACGCGAGGCGGTCGGGGCGAAGTAGCGGTCGATCACAGCCCGAGACAACCCGATAGCCTCGAAAATCTGGGCGCCGTGATAACTTTGAATGGTGGAAATCCCCATCTTCGATAAGACTTTGACGACTCCTTTAGTGGCCGCCTTGACATAGGTGCGATTCGCCTCGCGGCTGGTCACGCCATCCCATAAACCGTTTTGAATTTGAGCGTCGATGGACTCGAAGACTAAGTAGGGGTTAATCGCGCTCGCCCCATAGCCAAGCAGGAGCGCAAAATGGTGGACCTCACGGGGCTCACCCGATTCGATGACCAGGGCGACCCGCATGCGCGTCCCGGCGTCAATCAGATGGTGATGCAAGGCCGATACGGCCAACAGCGCCGGGATCGGCGCCTCCGTTTGATGGTGACCCCGATCCGACAACACCAGAATGTTGACGCCGTCTTCAATAGCTTGGTCTGCCGCCGAACACAGGTCGTCGAGGCTGGTTTCGAGTCCCGCCCCGCCCTCGCGAACGGGATAAAGGATGGGGAGCGTGCGCGAACGATAGCCCCGTTCATCGATATGCACCAACTTATAAAACTCCCGATTCGTCAAAATGGGGGTATCCAGCGTGATTTGGTGGCATGCCTCCGGTCCAGGCTTAAGCAAATTCCCTTCCGATCCGATCGTCGTAGCTAATCCCATCACCATCTCCTCACGAATGGCGTCGATCGGCGGATTGGTCACCTGGGCAAAGAGTTGTTGAAAATATTGATAGAGGAGTTGCGGGCGTTCGGACAAGACCGCCAACGGCGTATCGACTCCCATCGAACCGATGCGCTCGGCCCCTTCCCGCGCCATGGGTTGAATTACCTTGTCTAACTCCTCAAAGGTGTATCCGAACTCAATTTGCCGCCGCACTAGGGTGTCATGGTCCGGCGTGGGAAACGTGGGCGGCTCCGCCACGTCGTCAAGATGCATCAAATGCGTGTCGAGCCATTCGGCATACGGCTGCTCTTGGGCCACCCGCTCCTTAATTTCATCGTCGTCTACCATGCGCTGCTCCTCCAAGTCGACCAACAGGAGACGACCAGGACGCAGACGATCCTTGACCAGCACATCCTCCGGAGGAACGTCTAGAACGCCCGCCTCCGAAGCTAATATCAGTAAATCATCCCGCGTCATGTAATAGCGGGCCGGGCGCAAACCATTCCGATCGAGCACGGCAGCAATTTGCTTCCCGTCAGTCATCACCATGGCTGCGGGACCGTCCCAGGGTTCCATGAGACAACTGTGGTACTGATAAAATGCCTTTTTTGTGGGGCTCATCATCTCATCATGAGCCCAGGGTTCGGGAATCATCATCATGGCGACATGAGCTAACGACCGCCCCCCCGTGCACCAAGAACTCCAGCGTATTATCGAAGACCGCTGTATCGCTCCCGTCGATATCCACGACGGGGCGCACTTTCGCCAGGTCCTCCCCGAAGAGTTCCGATTCAAAGAGCGGCTCACGAGCCCGCATCCAATTCAGATTGCCACGCAGTGTGTTGATTTCGCCATTATGGATGACCATGCGGTAGGGATGAGCACGCTCCCAACTCGGAAACGTGTTGGTGCTGAATCGCGCATGCACGATGCCAAACGCCGACTCTAACCGCGGATCAGACAGGTCGGGGAAATAGGTGCGCACTTGGGTGGACGTGAGCATGCCCTTATAGACGATAGTTCGAGACGAGAAACTCAAACAATAAAAGGACGGTCTCCCCTCCTCCTGATGATGACCGAGGGCCTTCTCAGCCCGGCGGCGCACCACGTAGAGCTTCCGTTCAAAGGCGTCTTGATCGCCAACCAGATCCCCGCGGCCCACGAAAAGTTGCTGAATCGTGGGTTCTGTAGCACGCGCCGCCTCTCCTAAATTCGCGTCCTCTGTGGGCACCTGGCGCCAGCCTAACACGGTCAGGCCCTCGTCGGCAATGATATCGGTGATGACCTGGGTACAGTCCTCCAGCGCTGCCTCATTGTTTGGGAAGAAGAACATCCCCACCCCATAAGAGCCTTCTTCCGGCACGGAGATCCCATGACGAGCACCGTCGTCTACCAGGAGCGCATGCGGGATCTGTAACAAGATACCGGCACCGTCTCCTTGATTCGGCTCACTACCCTGAGCTCCCCGATGTTCAAGGTTCTCCAGCACTTCAAGGGCTTTTTGCACGATAGCGTGGGACCGTGTCCCCCGGACATGCGCCACAAGTCCGACTCCACAGGCATCATGTTCCATTTGAGGATCATAGAGCCCTTGACGGGAAGGAATTCCTGAATAAGGCATCATCACGACACAACCTTTCTGCCCCCGATTCCCTCGACGAGGATCACGCCATCCATGAGTCTCATCACGCTCAATTTATAAGACTCCCTCTCACTCATCGGAA
>JAKAAL010000393.1 GCA_021802375.1 Bacillota bacterium
CTCCGTGGGAGCGGGATTTGCCTTAAGCGGTGCCTTGGTCGGGCTTGAACAGGAATATGATGTGTTCGGGGTGCTGGTCCTCGGGTTGGTGACCGCATTTGGAGGCGGCATTATCCGTAATCTCATTGTCGGGATTCCAGTGGCAGAGATTTGGCACCAAGGGCCTCCATTTGTGGCAGCCTTAGTCGCCATGACGTTGGCCATTGGACTCCCGATTACGTGGAACCGTTATGGGAAAACCCCGATGCTGCTTTTTGATGCGATCGGCCTCGCCACCTTTGCGGTACAGGGAGCCCTTTACGCGGTGCGGGTCCATGCATCCCTGGGAGCCATTGTTGCAGCGGGAACAATTACGGGGATTGGGGGTGGAATTATCCGCGACGTGCTGGCTCAGAGAAAGCCTCTCGTCCTCCGCGAGGAAATTTACGCAGCCTGGGCTCTTTTAGCCGGTCTCGTGATAGGACTCGGGCTCGTGAATCCGCATCGTGCCTTGCAGGTTTATACGTTGATTTTACTGGTGTTTTTGCTGCGGTTCTTTTCGGTCAAGTTGGCGTGGCATTTACCTCGGGGCCCCAAGCCTCCGAGCCAGGAGTCGTCCCTCGGATGAGGCCCTAAAACAACCCTGGCTTCAGTCGACTCCAGGCGCCACTTAGGCTAAAATGGGCAAGATTGCAAACGATCGGTTCGATGGTTCGTCTATAAGGAGGATTTTATCGTCGTGTCGCATCCCTATTTAGTCCCGGCGCTCTTCGCTGGCTTGATCCAAGGTATTGTCGAATGGCTGCCCGTGAGCAGTAAAACCATGATTACGATCTACTTCACGATTCTCGGCATTAAGGTGCAAAACGCCTACGATCTCGGCCTGATTGCGAATTTTGGATCCTTTTTTGCGGCACTCTATTATTTTCGTCGCGAAGCCTGGTCCACCTTAAAGGCTTTAGGTCATCCTTTTAGCGATGAGCCTTACGCTAAACTCCTGCGCTTTCTGTTTATTGGTACCTTAGCTACAGGAATCATCGGCATCCCGATTTATGTCGCGGTGCGCCACACCTTTAGTTCGGTGGGCGGCTCGATTGCGATGATTATTATCGGGCTTCTTTTGTTGTTTACGGCCACCTTGATGCGACGTAAGGAAAAGATGATAGTGTCCGCGCGTGCTACCGATGCGCCGCCCAAAGATCCCAACCTCAAGGCGGCGGTGTTAACCGGAGCCATGCAAGGTCTTGCGGCATTGCCGGGGATTAGCCGCAGTGGAATGACCATTACTCCCTTACTTTGGATGGGATTCAACGGAGAAGAGGCGATTCGTCTCTCCTTCATGTTGGACGTGTTGTCCTTGGTAGGCGCCGGGGTGGTGCCTCTAGTGATTGGAAGTGGAGGGCAATCGGCCGTGGCTCAATTCGGCCTCAGCACCACAATCTTGATGGTGGCTGTGGCGTCCGTCGTCTCGTTCGCGGCCATTAATGCGGTGCTGAACGTGGCAAAACGACTACGGACCTCCACCGTGACTTATGTCATCGCAGGGATTACCCTGGTGGTGGCCGTTGCCGCCGTTATGGGCCTTTAGTCACAACCACCGTCGGACACGCCGTTGGTAGTCCTGATAGGTGTTGCCAAACTTTTCGGTGAGGTAGCGCTCCTCGCGCGCGATCACTCCAAACCGGATGATGAGAAGCACGGGAACCAATAGAATCCAAAGCCAGAGCGTGGCAAAAAGCCACCCAAGGCCGATGTCGACACCTGCCATAGAAAGATAAATTGGATTGCGAGTGTAGCGGTATGGTCCGGAGTCGACGATGGTAGTGGTCGGTCGATTCGGGTCAGCATGGGTGCCGGCGTGGTGCATGGTGTATAGACTAAAGACGGCTACGCCGAGCCCGGACCCGATGAGGAGCCACCCGATGGCACTCCGAATCGGCGCCGCGACCGGAAGCCAAGGCAGAGGCAACAGCCAGGTCAGGAGAAAACCTAGTCCGATCCCGATAGCAAATATGAGCGGTGGCGGCGCTATGACACCTGGTCGATCGTCTACCATTGGGACACCTCCCAAGGTCTTATACATGGGAGTGATCTTAAACTCTTTAGGTCAGATTGTCAGTAATCATCTCCCGGTCGGGGCAAATAGCCGATCACTGGGGGGCGACGAACCGCTTGGTTCGGCCTTTGGGAACTTGGCGATAAAGAAATTACGCCTTTACCTCGTCAAGCCGTAATGCCAATTGATCTACCGTATCTGATAACAGCGTGATCTAAATCGCGGTGCCTTCGCGGTGAATGTATGGAAAAGGCATTGGCAAGCGGTGCGATTTGGCCGGGGCTCCGCGTTCGGCCCATGTGTCCTGATAGGCCTCGTGCGAAAGGGGCCCCAATGCTAAAACCAGGTCAGCGACTCCCAGGATATTATAGTTCCGGTGATGATGCCCATCGTTCCGCGTATTCGGGTAGAGGTACCTCGGATTTTCCCATATCTTGCTGCCCGTCATGACCATGATCTCCCGGGGTTCTCGGATTATCGAGGCATGAGTTATGGGTGGCATGGGACGGATCGCTCGTCAACTTGGAAGCGTTGGCCAGACCTAGACAGTACGACAAGATGCGTGCCGGTCTGGCCAAAACCTCCCAAGATTGTCGGTGTCCTAGTCTTGAATCGTGACCTTGGTCATGTGGTTGCCTTGTTTAATCGCATCGACGACATCAAGGCCCTCGACGACCCGGCCAAACACGGTATGCACGCCGTCCAAGTGTGCTTGTGGGCTATGGCAGATGAAAAACTGGCTGCCGCCGGTGTCTTTTCCCGCGTGGGCCATCGATAGGGAGCCGCGTAGGTGCTTATGGGGGTTACCCTCGGTTTCACATTTGATGGTGTAGCCGGGACCACCAGTGCCGTTGCCCTTGGGGTCTCCGCCTTGAATCACAAAATTGGGAATGACCCGATGAAAAGTGAGCCCATCGTAGAATCCAGACTTTGCCAGTTTGGCAAAATTGGCCACCGTGCCCGGGGCTTCGTTGGGATATAAATCAACAACCATGGTGCCGTGTTCGGTCTCAATAACGGCTTGCATATTGTGCCTCCTCTAAGTGGGCGCCGAGTTGGCGCGCGTGATAAAGATTCTTGGCTAGTTCCCATTCGCTGGGGGTCAAGGGCTCAGAGTGGAGATCATAGAGTGCCTGATGCCCTGCGATTAGAGCCTCGTGGACCGCGTCCACAGTGAGTGCAGACTGGCCGGCTAATTGATTCAGGGCGGTAACGGCCTCGGGGTCAAGTCTCAGGTCGGATCCGGCTCGCTCGTAAAATTCCTGCAACAGTGCCGTAGTCTTTACCGGATCTTGACTCACGAGGACCATACCGGACACCAAGGAAAAGCCTTGGCGAATCGCTTGGGCAATACCTGCCACTTTTTTGCCTTGGGCCACCAAGTCAAAAGGGCCTTCGCAGTAGGAGCCGGCGGCCCTGCCGAATTGGGCCGGGATGCCTAAATTTTGAAGCCCGCGAATGGTACCGTCCGAGAGGTCTCGGAAATTTTGCTCCCATATGGTGAGATCGCGGCATGGTCGAGCTACACCGAAACTTAAACAGGTGGCATCCAATAGTACGGCAGAGCCGCCGCCAATGCGGATGAAAACCGGGTACCCTAAAGACCGTAACCAAGCCACGGCATCCGGTAAGTAGGGGAGCCGCTGATCTTTTGGACCAATCAAAACGTAGGACTCCTGGCGACGTATGATAACGACCCATTCGTCACGTTCAACGGCGGTTTTGGCCACCACTTCGGGTAACACCGGGGATAAGGCAAGGGCCTTTTGGTCATTAAACTCGACCAACCTGACCGATTTTCGCATGATAATAAGCCCCCCACGCCTTTTGAAATGGTTCTTACGGTGTTCTATGGTAGACCACTGCGCATAAAAAGAAAAGTAAACGAAAGATCTCGGACGCCGTCAGTGCATCCCACCAGAATGTTTATGATACAATTTTTCTATGAGCGTAAGGGGGCGGTGGGCATGACGGCGGAGAGCGTGCTGCGCGAGCGAGGTCTTCGGGTGACGCCGCAGCGCCGTGCGGTCTTGGAATATTTCCTGCAACATCCGGGGCAACACCAGACGGCCGATGGCCTTTGGAGTGCTATTCAAGCGACCTCTCCCGAGATTGCGCGTGGTACAGTGTATAAGGCTTTACACGATCTGATCAAGGCCCGGGTTCTAGAACATCTCCCTACGCCCACCGGGGGCGATCTATACGGCCTACGGCTCAACCCCCATCACCACTTCGTCTGTCTTTGCTGTGGCGGGGTGGATGACTTGCCCGAGACATTTCAGCCGCAGATTGAATATCCCGCAATCGATTCGGTGACCTCCATCGCCTCGGTGGACGTGGTATTTCGAGGAGTCTGTCAGCGCTGTAGTCTTGGTCAGTCGTCGTGACGAGCTTGGGGAGACTGGGTCGTTCGATCTGGAGGCTCGCCGTGGGGATTTGGCTCGGTGGTCTGGTGTTCTTTTCCCTAGTGGTGACTGAAGTGGTGTTTCGGGTTCTCCCGCTAAGCTATCGGGGCAAATTTCTTACGGCCATTTTTCCATCCTACTATTCGTTTGAGACTTGGGTCGGGGGCGCGGCCCTACTGGGAATCGTATGGGCATTGATTCGAGGGAAAATGCCTCGTGGATGGCTCATTATGGTGTTGACCCTGGCCTCCTGGGTCTTGGTGTTGTGGGCTCATCACTTGCTCGGCCTCATGAATCAGGTGAATGCCGCGTCGGCCGCATTCCAACGCTGGCATCATGAATCGGTCACGGCCGACGGCCTTGTCGGCGTCTTTCTGATCGTTAGCGTGCTGGTGGATAGCTGGCGATGAAACCCCTATCCTGGATTGCCGACCCGCGCCTGACCGTGTATGTGGCGCCGACCCCTATGGCCCTGCCGTTGGCATTAAAAGACATCATCGAAACCCACTGGTCCCAGGTGCAACACCGCGATCCCCAATTCTTTCGTGGCCCGGTCCTGTCGCTCGCGTCCATCCAACGCGACCAAAGTCGATGGTCCCTCAGCACACAGTTCACCGACTTTGCGCATTATCTCTATAGCCGCGAGCATCTCACGCCCGACGATCCCTATTGGGTGCGGGTGGTATTCGCTGCCGCGTTGGTAATTTCCCACGATCGCCAATTGCTAGCGGGCGTGATGGCCAGGGATACGGCCCGCCCCGATCGGCTAAAGTAAAT
>JAKAAL010000394.1 GCA_021802375.1 Bacillota bacterium
ATCCTGATCAAAATGATTGCGGCCCTGATTCCGGAATATCCGGCCTTTAATGCCCGCTGGGATGGCGAAGAAATATTTCAGTACGATGCCGTCCATGTGGGTGTCGCGGTCGATACCCCAGATGGGTTGGTGGTGCCCGTTTTACGGCACGTAGAGGACATGGGTCTCTTGGACCTGGCCCGGGCGCTACCCGTGTTGGTGGAGCGGACCAAAGGCCATAAATTGGGCGCCGATGCCCTATCCGGCTCCACGATTACGGTGACGGGGGGCGGGGCATTGGGCGGGCTCTTCGCCACCCCAATCATCAACTACCCCGAAGTGGCGATTATTGGCATGTACCCCATGGTACAAGAAGCCGTCATGGTCAACGGTGTCTGGGAAGCTCATCCGATGCTTCACATTAGCCTCACATTCGACCATCGGATCGCCGACGGGGTCATGGCCTCCCAGTTTCTTGGCGCACTAAAACGACTTTTGATAACGCCCACTTCGCTTGTGGGATATCTGCGCTAGGCTGATGGCCGATACGGCCATCCCATACACCACCCACATCACATTGAAGCCAATCATGACACTGGATGGGGATAGGGACCCGAGCACAAACCCCGAAAGAGCGGAAAAACCGGCAATTGCCACGTAGCGGACATAGGGATCATGATGTTGCCCAATTTTGTAGAGGCCCTGTAAGAGCCATGCATAGAACACGGTGTACAGTAAAAGACCTATCCACCCAAAATCTATGGCGTTCTCGAGCCACATGTTGTGAGCGTCGACGACGCCATAGGTGTTATAGGGGCTGGGGTGATGAACCCAATAGGTGTAGTAGCGCTCGGCACCACGGGGCCCCAGGCCAAACGGATGGTGGAATAGTGCCCGTAGTCCACTATGGAGCAAGGCCAGGCGGATCGTTACCGAACCGGGGCCTTGGGTGGCGGTGACGGCATGGGGCTTAAAATGTAAGAGATCGACCATGTGTTTTAATTTGACTAGGGCAAAAGGCAAATGAGTAGTAGGGGGCACCATCTGGAGTCCAATCACCGCGACTAGAAGGATAACGGCCAGGGCTCCGACGCCACCCCAAGCATACCGCCGCGCTTGTCCACGTAGTGTCAAAGGGAGCACCAATAGATCGATTAACAATGCGAGTTCTCCACCACGGCTACCGGTTTTGTAAAGCACATAGAGCCCCACCCCGGTCAAAACCGCCGACAGGGCATAAGCCCACCGGGAGCGCCACAGGACGCCGAGGAAGAAGATGAACGGAAGCATCAAGGCGAGTGCCGCACCGAGGTTATTGGGGTCGAAGTAAAATGCCGTCGGAATGTGGCTCGGATGCAGCCCATTTTCACGGCTCTGGGACAGATGGTGGGCGGTGCGGCATTTCCCATACACTAAGGATCATGGTGGCGGTGAAATAGAGGGGGACCGTGACGCCGACGATCCAACGGAGCCACGACGGGTGCTGGGCCAAAAACCAAAAACTTAGTACCAGTAAATATCCGCCGACTTGGGACCATACATAGTAGAAATAATAGTGGGTATGAGGGCTTAGGGTGAGGTAGGTCAGTCCGACGATGGCGAGCCAAATCGTTAGTGAGGCAATAGGAATGAACAGTCTCCGATCGCCTCGAATGACCAGATAAAGTACCACGAGGGGCAACGTAAACACTAAAACTCGTTGGATTAGGCTAAAGAGCGAGTGGGGACCGAGACCCGGAACGACCAAATAACCTTCATATAGCGAAGATCCGATATAGAGAGCGAGTAAGAGTTTCCAAGCCACGCTAACAGTTTTTTTCACGATGTCCCCCAATAGTCAAAACATGACTTTTTTCCATCTTAGCGCCAATCGACTAAAATAGGAACAGCCAGGAGATAAGGGGTGATTGGGATGCAGGTACTGTTTATGGGCATGGGGCAGATGGGGCGACGTATGGTCGGCCGGCTAAATCGAGACGAAACGGTGATATGGAATCGGTCCCCGTCCATATTGGATGAGATGGCGGCACGTGGTGGATGGCGCGTGGCCGACGACTTAAAGGGATCGGTCGCCCAGAGCGCCGTGGTGATTACCATGCTCAAAGACGACAGCGCGGTGGAGTCTTTAGGGGAGGCGGGCTTTTATGAGTCTTTGGCCCCCAACACGTTATGGATCGACATGACGACCGGTGCCCCCGACGCCACTAGACGCTATGGAGAGGTGGCGCGGTGGCGTCAAGCGAGATTTGTGGCAGCTCCTGTACTCGGCAGTCTTAAGCCCGCGGCAGAAGGGAAATTGCTGGTATTGGCAGGGGGTGAATCCGAGGCCATGGGCGCGGCTTTGCCCATTTTGTCCCGGTTCGGACGGGTGGTTGAGGTGGGGTCAGCCGAGCAGGCGTTGACGGCCAAATTGGCAGTAAATGCAGTACTCGCCTTTTATGTCGCTGGGGTGGCGGAAGCCTTGCAATGGACGGACCAGGTGGGACTCACGCGGTCTATGGTCTTAAACCTCCTGGCAGAATCATCTGTCGCGACGCCGCTGCTGCAAGGTAAAGCGACACGTTGGGAACAGCACGACTATACGCCGGAATTCCCTATCAGCATGCTACATAAGGACTTGAAACTGGCCCAAACCTGGGCACGCAGTCTCTTTGTGGCAACCCATGGCTTAGATGCCATCGCGGCGGTATACAAAAAAGGTGCCGAGAGTACTTGGGGAGACCGTGACATGGTGGGGATTGGCGAGGCATTATCACACATCGAGGAGGTTTGACTTCATTGACCGCAACGATTGAGCAATACTTGAGGATCCGACAGGCGTTTAATCCGACGTTTGTGGGCGATGGGTCTCGACTCGCCTTTCTCATGAACTTAACTGGAACCGCCCAAGTCTACAGTATGGATTACCATGGAGGATGGCCAAAACTCCTAACCGAATTCGACAACCGGGTGATGGCACTAAGTGGCGTTGTTGGGCGGGATCTAGTGCTCTTGGCTACGGATCAGGGTGGTAACGAAAACCAGCAGTTATATTCGGTGAACCCGGATGGCACCGACTTGATGCGCATTACCGACAATCCCCGGGCCATGTATGACCTCGGCCCCATATCTGCCGATGGGAGACAGGTCGCCGTCGCCACCAATCAACGGAACGGCACCGATTTCGATCTCTATATTTTGACCATCGGCGAGACTTTCGATCAGGCACGGTTGGTTTCGGAGCGCGAGGGTTGGTGGCGAGCCGTAGATTTCTCCCAAGATGGGCGCCGCATTTTGGTGACCCATCATGTGTCCAACGTGAACCACGATCTCTATGAAATCGATGTCGAACGTGGAGCGTTGACTCACCTGACTCCGCACCAGGGAGACGCCCAGTATGGATTTGCACGATACTGGCAGAACGGTGTTTTGACCCTGACCGACCAGGACCGGGAATTTAGTGGGATAGCCTACATCGAGAACGGAGGTCTCGATTGGGTAAGCCGGTACGATTACGATGTCGATCTCTTAGTAACCAACCGAGAGCGCGACGGTTATGCTTTTGTGACAAACCAGGATGGTTACTCCAGGCTTTACTTCTCGGGCGGCACGCATCACGCCACGCCAGCACCTGTACTCGACCACGGCGTCATCGCGGGGATGGAATTTTCCCCAGACGGGCGGTATCTAGCCGTCACTTATCATAGCGCAGCGGCTAATCCCAACATTTACCTGGTCAATGTCGCCACCTTCGATTGTCGCCCCGTGACCTCTGCGCCGACCGGAGGCCTCGATCTAAAACAATTTGTGGAACCAGAGCTCCACCACTTCCCGTCTTTTGATGGCCGACAGATTCCCGTCTGGCTCTATCGACCCCACAGCCAGTCTACGAAATCGTGTCCCGTGGTGCTCTCGGTTCATGGAGGGCCCGAAGCCCAGGAGCTGCCCGGCTTCAATGCGGTGTATCAATATCTGTTAGCGGCCGGATTTGCCATTGCGGCACCCAATGTTCGCGGGAGTTCGGGGTATGGTAAGACCTACGTCCACCTGGACGACAAGCGCCTTCGGATGGACTCCGTTAAAGATTTGGCCAGCCTGGTGCACTGGATTGAGAGGCAAGACGCCTTAGATGCTCGCCGCGTGGCACTCATGGGGGGGTCCTATGGAGGCTTCATGGTTTTAGCCGGCCTGACCACATTTCCCGACTTGTTTGCTGCCGGAGTGGATACGGTGGGGATTGCGAACTTTGAAACATTCTTGGAAAATACCGGCCCCTATCGACGTAAGCTAAGAGAACCAGAATATGGGACGCTCGAAGAAGATCGAGAATTTTTCCGAGAGATTTCTCCGATCCATCACGTGGACCGCATTCAAGCTCCGCTCATGGTCATTCACGGCAAAAACGATCCCCGAGTTCCGGTGGGGGAAGCCGAACAAATTGTGCGAGAATTACAGGAAAGAAAGCGGCCGGTGGAATATCTGTTGTTCGACGACGAAGGCCACGGGGTTGTGAAGCTGAAAAATCGTCTCCAACTTTATCCCGAAGTCGTACGCTTCTTGAGTAGCCATCTTCAGACCGGTGGATAACCTCTGGTATCCCGCCGGGCGTGTCATGAGCCGGGCGTGTCGGCCCTTGCGATGATAGGCCAAAAGGGGTCCCTTTGGGGCCCCTTTTGGCTGGAATGTAAGGGTTAAGATTCGGCGGCGGTACGGTGCTGCACTTCGGTTACGATCTGATCGGCGGTGTACCCTGTGGCATTGATGACTGGTGCTTTGGTCAGGGGATTGTCCATTCCCAAGAAGTTGTCATCACTTCCCTGCACGACGACGGCGTTGGCCTTTCGTATCGAAGTGTCTGTCAAGGAAACTACTCGATATCCGGCATCTTTCAAGGCATCAGAATACGGAGTCAGTTGGCCCTCAATGGCGACCGTTGCACGCGTCACAAGCCTCACCTCCACCGATAGTCTGTCACCGTGAAAGACACCTCATTCTTCGCGGTGATCGGCCACAAACACCGCTCCGATAGCAAAAGAAAGGAGAAGTGCTACGCCTCCTAATATCCACATCACCATAGAACCACCTCAAGGACCCTAGTGTCGGTAATTTCATCGGCTGTCATGTATGCATCCGTAGTTTTGATGGGGTGCGAGAAAGGCAAGGGAAAGTATAAGGCAGCCCCGACGGAATGATCGCGGCTGCCTATAATTTCTTGGTGAACCCGGTTTAGGCCGATGTGGTGACTTCTTCGGC
>JAKAAL010000395.1 GCA_021802375.1 Bacillota bacterium
CTCTGATGCTACGAGCTCGTAGCGGAGACGGATTCCGGCCTCGTCGAGCACCCCCGATTGGTGCGACCGCGCCGGCTTAGGCCGGCGATGCGTTAGCCCGCAGAGGAGAATTCTCTGTCGCTCCGAGGCTGTCGGAGGATCCTAGCGATCTGAGGTGAGAGCGATGGATTTAGATGTCGTCGTGACCCAGGGCGCGGGCTTAGACATTCACAAGCAGGTGATTGTGGCCACGGTGATCACGCCGACACTGACGGAGTCCCGCAGTCTTGGCACCATGACCGCCGATCTGCTGACGCTCGCCGATTGGTTGCCAGGCTGTGGCGTGACCCATGTGGCCATGGAAGCGACCGGGGTGTATTGGAAGCCGGTTGTGAATCTGTTGGAAGCGTACCCCTTTGACGCGGTCATGGTGGTGAATCCTCAGCACATCCAGGGGATGCCGGGTCGAAAGACCAATGGGCAAGATTCGCAATGGATTGCCGGGCTCCTGCGCATTGGGGCCATGAAGGCCCGTGATATTCCCCCGCGCCCGCAGCGGGAGCTGCGGGAATTGGTCCGATATCGGACGAGTCTGCAACAAACCCGGGCCACGGAGAGCAACCGTATTCAGAAGGTGCTCGAAGGAGCCAACGTCAAGCTAAGCAGTGTCATCAGTGATGTGCTGGGGACCACGGGTCAAGGGATACTGGCCGCCCTGGCGGACGGCGAAACCGATCCCACGAAGTTAGCCGACTTGGCGGACCCCCGCATCCGGGCCTCTCGAGAGACCCTCATCGCGGCGCTCACGGGCTTGGTCGACGCGCATCAGCGGCTGATGCTCCGCGTGCAACTCCAACATGTGGCCTTTTTGGACCGCCAGATCCTGGCGCTCTCGGAGGAAGTGGCCACTCGCCTGGCAAATTTTGACGACGCCCTCACCCGGTTGCAAACCATTTCCGGGGTGGAGCGTGGCACCGCCGAGACCCTGATCGCCGAAATCGGCACCGATATGCAACGGTTTCCCTCGGCGGGCCACCTCGTCGCCTGGGCCGGATTTAGTCCAGGCCAAGACCAAAGTGCCGGCAAAGCCTGGCCGGTGCGGACGCGCAAGGGCAATAAAGTGCTGCGGGCGGCATATTTTGATTGCCGCCTATGCTATTTTGCGTGCCCCCGACGTGGTCTATCAGGACCTCGGCGCGAACTATTTCTACCAACGGGACCCCGGCGCAGTGGTGCGACGGGAAATTCGACGCCTCGAAGCCCTGGGGTATCGGGTGACCGTCGAACCCGTCACCCCCGAAGCCAGCTAACCTCGACAGCATGGTCTAGTAGGCTCCACAAGGTCCCGTCAAAGTATTTGTCTTGCAATTGCGTCTATTGAGCTTTGGCGTCGGAATGGGAAATGTTCGAGCCGGTAGTGGTCGTGAGGTCCAATGGTCTATGCTTTGAGAGCATAGCAAAGTGCCCGCCTGGTTGCCGGGACAATGAAGGCCACGATGGATGAAGTCTACGAAGGAGCTAGCTCAAGAGCAAGGCACACACTTGGTCCGGCCGACGTCCCAGATGCTCGAGCGTGCGTTGGATATTGGGCAATTTCATCCGTCGGATTAAGCCGATGGCGATATTGCGAAGTGTCGCCATGACTTGCGGACCGGACCCGGTCCGGATCTGGCTTCGGTCTTCATCAAAGGCCATGTCTCGAACATAATGCAACCGGGTTTCAATGCGCCAATGCCCGCGCACGAGCTTCCCGATTCGCTTGCTCGAAGCGAATTTCGGTCGCAAATCGGTCACGCCGAAGGCGACTTCATCGCGGGGGTGTTCCCCCAAAAGGTCCGTCACGTGGCGGTCAATTCGAAAGATCTGGCCCACATAGGGCCAGTCCAGATACGTATTGAGCACGGTCGACGTACGCACGACCCGTTGTTCGATGCGATTATGCCCTTTATTGAGAGTGACCATCGGCCGGGAATAGTCTTCCAAGGGCACTGCCGC
Organism: Bacillota bacterium; assembly: GCA_021802375.1. The sequence continues at coordinate 1,975 of JAKAAL010000395.1, forward strand.
GATAGCTTCGTATAAGTTGGGTTGGTTCTTTTTGACTTCCATGATGTAATGGGCGTGTTTGTCTTCGACGAGATACCGGGCTGTCTCGACTTGGGTGTGAAGCGCATCCATGGTGACGATCTTGTCCGTAATGTCTAAGGGATCGAGCAAATCTTTAATTTTGGGGATTTCGTTGGTTTTGATGTCGACATCGACTTGTCCGAGGACTTGCCCAGTCGCATGCCCCAAAGCAGCGAGCAATTGCACCGGCCGCTTTCGGCGGCCGTGCCCAGATCCTCGTAAGGCTTTGCCATCCACGGCAATGGCGTTGTCGTGTCGCTGAGATTCTTCGGTTAACCACGCATTGAGCACGGCGTCAAAGGCCTCGCGGTCGATGCTCTGCAACGTCCGGCGGATGGTCGGTTCACTGGGGACCTTAAACGTGGATCCCCAGGGCCGGCAGCCGAACCGTTCGCGGTATTCGGGGGTCAAATCCTGAATCCAATCGCTGATAGCGATATACGACCGCATGCCCGCCAATACGGCGGCCATCGCCAACAGGAGAATTTCCTCTAAGGGAAAACGGATGCCTCGCCTCTTACGAGGGTCAATCAAGGTCGAAAGTCGGTCCCGGAGCCCGGAAGGCCCAGCCCAGTTCAGTGCATTGAAATCTATCATAACGCCAAAGCGCCTCCATTCGAACGAGCCCTGGCTACAGAAACCAAAGGCCATCATCTCGTCCGTAATTTTCCTGATAGAGGTTCACTATAACCGATCGATCGGAAAATGTCCACTCCCTTAAAAAATGGCGAAATTACAGGGGGTTGCAGGACTTTGACGGGACCTTGGTAGGCTCCAGGCCAGGCCTTGACAATGATCCACCCGGGTGGCAGAGGCCCGCAGGCGGGGGCCTGAGATCCCATGGCCTCAGAAGCCGTTACGAACCACTTATTTTTCACAGGAGAGGAGGAGGATAGCAAAATTCGTTGAAACCGTCCAGTCTTTGTCAAGACGTACTTGTTGGTTTACTCGGAATATTGCACTAACCAGAAGTTTCCCTTAAGTTGACACCATTGGCCCCGCTGCGGATACCACGGGATCATCAAGTTTCTGCCGCAAACTTGGATGAATGCGTGGCTCCGGACGGCGTTTCTTCTGAACTGGGTCCAGCGAATGGTACTCGATGGCTGACTCGGAAACACGATAGGGTGTCCTGGGCCGTTCTTTCAGAAGGGCTGTTGGTCATTCCCCTTCCGAGATCCGAGGGAGAAAGTGGCTTCCAGTCCGTTAAATTCCTTCAGACACGCCTCCTGAAACCGATCGAATCACCCGACTAAACTATCGTTGATGCGTCAGCGCGGATCAGTCTCAGGCCGTGTTGCACAATATGTGTACTCCGGGTATAATTTGGAAATCGTGAAGAAGTAGAGGATGAAACAATCGCTGTCAGTGATCTCTGCCATTCAGCTGACGCTCTAACCAGCCCCCATTCGGGCGCACGTCCGTGGCCTCATTCCTAGTCAGACCGATGGATGTGATCTCTCAGTGGTTCGCCAATCCATTACAAAGGAGTCGTGATTATGGGTATCAAAATCGGGGTCGTAGGCAGCGGATTTGCCAGTTCCTTTATTCCCCTGTTCATGCAGCATCCGTGGGTTGACGAAGTCGTGGTAGCCGACCTTATCCCAGAGCGCAGAGAAGCGCTGAAGCAGCGTTTTGGGTTGGCTCGCAGTGCGCCTTCCCTGGAAGCGTTGTGCGAGTCAGATGTCGACGCGATCGCCATTTTCACCAATCGTTATTTGCATGGGCCCCATGCGCTTACCGCGCTCCGGGCCGGCAAACATGTCTATTCCGCTGTACCGATGGCCTCCAGCGTCGATGAGATCCAAGCGATTCTCCAAGAGCTCGAGGATTCTCCCCTCGTCTACATGAATGGCGAAACGAGTTACTATTATCCCGCCGCCTTGTATTGCCGCGCCCAGTTTCAGGCAGGAAAATTTGGCGACTTTGTTTATGGAGAAGCCGGCTATTACCACGACCTAAGCCATGGATTTTACGAGGCGTACCAGCATTCGGACGGTGAACATTGGCGGCAGGCTGCTGGGCTCCCACCGATGTTCTATCCGACACACTCCCTAGGGATGCTGCTTTCAGTCACGGGCGCTCACGCGCTCAAGGTCTCTTGTCTCGGCTGGACCGATCATGATGAGGACGGAATTTTTCGTACTGGGGCCAACTACTGGGACAATGTGTTTAGCAACGAGAGTGCTTTGATGCGCATGTCCGACGGGGGCATGGTCCGGATTAACGAATTTCGTCGGATTGGGTGGACGGGGATTGGTCCAAGGGGCGAAGAGAACCTTCGCCTGTATGGCACGAAAGCCAGCTACGAAGGCCAAGCCAACGCGCGCGTGTGGACGGAAAAATCGGGAGTCGAAGCCATGCGGGATTTGGAGGAACTCCTCTCCTGTACCATATACGCTGGGCCTGCATCCGAAAAAGATTCCCACATCGCCAACCATCGGCGATTGCCACCGGAACTTCGCCGTCCTTATCAGGTGTATTCTTCGGGATATTCGCCGCTGCATCCGATCCGTCGCCTGCCCGATGAGTATGCCAATCTGCTCAATGGTCATGCCGGTTCACATCAGTTTTTAGCTGATGACTTCGTCAAGGCGGTAGTAACTGCCAGCCTGCCCCCCACCCACGCCTGGGCGGCAGCTCGCTACTGTATCCCTGGACTCGTTGCCCACGAATCGGCCTTGCAAGAAGGCAAGATGCTATCCATCCCCGATTTCGGCGATCCCCCACCGAGATGGCAGTATGCTGACGTCGAGACAAAGTGGAACCTGTTGCGGTAATTGAAGGTTTTCTCGGAGAGGAAGAGACCCGAATGCCAAGCATTAGCGACTTTAGGGCAAGCTTATCGCAAATCGTTGTGATCCGGTCGGACCGTTGGTGGCTAGTCCAGGTTCCCTCTTCCGATACTTGGGTACACCCGGCGCGATTGATCCGTCTGGAGTTTTCGGTGCCAAGGGCCGTTGGCCTCCCTGGAACCTCTTCGCCATGGCCTCACCGTTCTTCCACTTCTGTACTGCGCGCGGGTCAAATTTGACGATTTGATGCCAAGGCTGTGGGCGTCTCAACACCTTGCTGCATAATGGTTTTCTAACACGATGGCGTTCTCCCAAAAACGAAAACTATGACCCGCGCGCAGTATAAAGTCTAAGGAGCCTGGAAATATTAACCTT
>JAKAAL010000396.1 GCA_021802375.1 Bacillota bacterium
TCAGGACATGATTGCCGATCTACGCCGGGCCTGGGACGACAATCGATTTCCCGCCCGATTGGCGGTGTATACCCGCCCCAAATTGCTCTGCGTGGATGAAGTGGGGTATCTCCCGTTAGAACGGCTAGATGCGACGCTCTTTTTTCGTTTGGTCTCGGCCCGCTATGAGCGCGGCAGTATGATCCTGACGTCCAACAAGAGTTTCAGTGAATGGGGCGAGGTGTTTGGGGATGCCGTCTTGGCGACCGCCATCTTGGACCGCCTCCTCCATCACTCCACCGTCGTCAATATTCGCGGCGAGTCGTATCGCCTGCGAGAGAAAAAGCGGGGCCAAGGCCCCGCCGGACTCCTGAGTCCCCCGGCGTCCGGCGTTCTGGATACCTAATGGCGTGGGTCCGATGACGTGGACAAAGCGCCCAACTCGTCGCCACCGTGTGGGAACACGGTCGCAGTCGCCAACACGTGCTGGCCAACTTCCATGGGGCTTATTCGCTGTGGAACGGAATTTTCCTGCGCGGTCTATTGATTGGATGGCGGTGGCGGATGCCTTAGCGCAAGGCCCTCCCGAGGGGTTGCCGTTATCGACGATCGCCTGGGATTGGGCCCGGGTGGAATATCACCTCCAAGTCTGGGCACCCCAACCGTGGGGCGATGCACACGAACGGGCCAGCCTGCGAGCGGCTGCCGCTGTGTTATCCGCCTGGCGTTCACAACGCCCGCCCCTGGACCACGAGAATTCCAATCCCGAGTGACACCAGGTGTCATCACAGCCCTCGACGACGATGTCGTTGGGGGCCTCTTTCTTTCGGGACCCCTGGTGACTTTCCGTTGGCCAAAATGACGATTTCGTGTTGGCATTATTGGCGATTTAAACATGGCATTATTGGAGGACTTCATTTGGCATTTTTGATGACTTTCAAATTGGCCTTGACAGTACAGAGCGAACCCCCAGTAGATACTGGAGCGTGGCTGAGTGTGACATATCTGGCGGCCGCATTGGATTCCACAGAAGTCCCCGCGCGCGATCGGGAGTTAGCACTGCCGAGCCTCACGCGGCTTGGTGCGCAACTGGCGGAGCGGGCCGCATCTGCAGGTCATTTTGGACTGGCAGAACTCGCACGTGTGTTGTTGGCCCGAATAGACCGAGTATCCCCATCCAAGGTGGACTCGGCTGAATCTAAAATGTACGCCGAGGCTATGGCTGACGTGATGCGTGTGGCCCTAGACAATCCCAAAGATCCACGCAATGAATACATGGCCATAAAGATTGCCGGCCCGCTTGCACGGGTGGCACCATTGAGCCCGAACAGTGTGAGCGAGGTAATTGCGCAAATGATTGCGCCACCCGTAATGGCGGAATGGGGCGGTAGCGTCATCTACTATCTCCTGGAAAATCTTGCTGAGCTGTGCACCGCCAACCCAGACATGGCGAGGAGGGTCATCCTCTCCGTATGGGAATACGAGGAAGACCGAAATGACACCACACTTATGGGGCGATCGCAAATTTTACCGTTGAGAAGTACGCGACGTCAGGACCTGGAAATGGCCAGATATCGGACCGGTGAATCATTCCAATCTTTATTGAAGTGCGCCCCTGATGTTGCTTTTGATGTATTTCTGACACTAGTTGCAACCCACTCCGTATCTCATGAATCGATCCGAGCACGTGCTGGCGGCGTGCAAGTATATGCAAGCGAACTTTTAGAGGGCAGCAGTGGGTATGGTGCACTCGATGCCTTGGCAAACGGAGTCGTGAAGTTCTTGGTCGACGCATCTGCCAGCCCAGATCAGAACTTTGTCCATGACTCCCTGGAACGCTTAGCCGATCAACTCACCCACGACCAAGTATGGCGCGCCATCATTCAGGCCTCTGTCAGCCACCCACAAACGCTGGGCAGGTTCTTAATGCCCCTCTTGAACGGCGGCGATCTCTTAGGTCACCCGTGCACACATGCTGCCTGCGTGCGACTCGTGCGTGTGCTGTCGCCCGTCTTGGCTGATGCTGAGCATAGAGATCTTGAGGAGGCTATCCTGCACTCTCACGACCCGATTGGAGGCGGCGCAACCGATTCACAAGATATGACAGATTCGTTGGTGGAACAGTTAGATGCACACCGAATTCAGACCGAGGAAATCCGTAAGCGCTACAACTCAATACAAACCGCACCTCCATCACGCCCCGCCGACCCCGGCACCCCAATACCTAGCGACGGGACCCCAATTCCGGAACTGTCCGGACATGCGGATGAATCCTCGTTTGACAGTATCAAGACCACCCTAATGGATGATATTCGACGATGCACGGCAGGTGGTCCAGCAAACCACCAGTCGGTAGAATCCCTGGCCATGTCATTGACGGTGCTCGACCGGTTGACCGGGCCCGGCGCTAAAACTCAGGATGGCAATGAACCAACGGACGCCCGCTCTCTTTTACTCAGGGGAGCACAGATTCTAGCACACAACCCGTCGGTTCTTCCCGTGTCAGAAATCGGTGACCTCATCCTGCGTATACTCGTGACCGCTGTTGAAGATGTGGCGCAGGAACCATCAACAACCGGGTGGACTGCAGTAGAGGGACTAGCCACTCTGCAGTTGCGTTCGGAATGGCGCAGCCATCCGGGCTCAACACGCATTCCGGAACTCCTTCGACCACTACTCGATAGCCCCGACGAGGCTGTCCGAGCGGCCGCATCAAGTGCCCTGCCGTATATAATCGGCCCTCAAGAACTGCCGTCGGCACTGCTTGGTCGGTTGGCCCACGAAACCGCTGATATTGTTGTGGCCGCCCTGACACGAGGACTGGCAAACCTCACCAAGGCAACCCCAGAACAGGCCGATTCATGTCTTAGCAATCTATCGGTATTGCCGCAATGGCAAGGCCTCAACGGCGTAGCCGAAGACGTCTCGGTTCCTTTGCGCCAGCGGGCAGGTGTTCTGGGAGATAACTTATTACGAATTCTCCTATACCTTCACTTGGAGCACCACAGTCAATTCGCGTCCACCTTGATCAAATCGTGGCAATCAATCCCTACCCGTTACCCTGCAACCATTGCCCGAATGGTCATCTGGACTAGGGATTACCTGCAGAGTGTTCAACCGGACACCCAGGCGCGAGCCTTCGAGTTATTCACCAACATCGCCAACAGTATCGTGCCGATTATCGAGGCGAACGGTGAAGCCGCCGGGACAGATAGTCTAGACGAGACCACCGAAAACGAGCTCGAAGCAGCCCTCTGGATTGCATATCATATCGCGCAAACGACCTACCATGCGAGCGGTGCATTTCGTCATCCTAATGATCGAACTGAGCCCGATACACGGTCGGTGTCTCCGGGGTTTTGTTCCCTGGCGCTTCCCCTAGCACAGGTTCTCGCGAGGGCACATGACCCCGCCGTCGCCCATCCGTTGGTAGAGACCCTCGTTTTCTTAAGCCGATTGGAACCTAAGAGCGCCTTTGTAATCATCGGCACGATCGTCTCGGCGTCGCCAGGATACGAGCACGAATCCTTAGGCCAAAACCTCGTCATGGACCTCGTGGACGTCTGGCTCGCAGAACACCGCAACCTAATTCTCAACGATCAGGAATGCATGGCAAGCCTCCGTCAAATTCTAGAAGCGTTTATTAGGTCTGGTTCAGACCGAGCACTCCGTCGTGTTCAAGACTTGGCCGACCTTTTCCGTTAGTGAGGATCTTCAATGAATTATGGAACGCTCGCAAGGGAGAATTCGGACGCGGTTATTAGCTCTGTTGCAAGGCCGTTCACGAAATTCGGACGGTGCCTCATTAAGGCTTCGAGTGAAAGGGATGGTGCCCTCGTCACTGGCTCGTCGCAACGACGTCGCGACTCGGTAATTAGATCAAGCCCTCCAGGAATTTCTGACAGCAGTTGCGTTGCTTCTTCCTCCGTTGTGGATTCTCGAGGCACGTACTACATTTCGTGGTTTGCAACCCAATCTACATAAATGGCGGAGGCATGTGGCGCACCCTGAGGAGGTCGGGATTATTCCGCGTCGCCTCCACAACCAGTCAGAGCGTTTCACTCCCATCACAAACCTAATAACCGGCTCGCCGGAAATAAGCGTTCTCTGGCAAAGTAAGGGTGCATCGGCACCAGAGCGTCGTCGTCTCTTTAGTCAAGGACGTGCAAAACCCCTAATGAGTGCCCCACGAAGGCCATGAGTCGGTGTGGGGACCCAACCGTGTGGGTTGCTCGATGCACTTACACCCCCGAGTCTTCATCGTTAGCGGCGCAACTTACAAGATCATCGTATAGCCTCGTAGGTTGCACGATATTTGCCGGTCGTCTTCCTCACCATTTTCAAATGAGTTCCGATCTGGTAGTTGAACAATGCGAAATTCGTATACCCGACTCCCCGTACACCTTGGTACTTGACCCCCTGAAATCCGACATCGGCCAAGCATGCCGCGATAAAATTGGGAATCAAATATCCTTTTTTCACGAGTGTAGTCTCGATATCGGGCGAAGCGAAGAACTGTTCAAGTCCCTTGAAGTGCGTTTCGATGTCAAAAAGTTTCATGTCCTGTTGCACTACTATTTTCGCGATATCAATGGCGTCTTCGGATGAAGGCTGCAATTCTTGTGGGACACCCTCAATCCGATCGCAGCAATACAGGAAAGACACTCCGATGGCGTTGTACCTTCCCTGATTTGCCATGCCATCCGGCGGACTCCAAAGTTTGCTTCTCCGGAAAGAGCGTTCGTCGACCTTACGCTTTCGTCCGCGATATAGGGGCGTGTTTGCGGCAAGTATATGAAAGGCTCGTCGATTAAAGTGTTCCTTCAACGCTACATAAAGCTTTTGACCCGTTTCGTGCTTATAGGCCAACATTGGCCGATGCAAAATGTAGTCGGCAAACTCCTGCAACTCGTCTGTACCTAATTTCACCCCGTACGATAGTGCAAAAAGTTGTATATTGCGGCCCCAGAAATCGCTCACTTCCGTTTCGCTGTACACCCTATCGTCAAGGCCAAAAGTGCCACCGCCCGGATTATTTTTTGGATGATAGCGCTCTTCTCCATAGCGACAGTTAGGACAAACCAATCGCTCTGCAACGTCTTCCATAATTCCAATGGGAACACCATAATCGCTCAGGAAGTCCCAGACCGTTTTACCAAACTGGATGCGGTCCGTTGCGGTTTCGTATTTGTTCCACTGATGTGAAAAGTATTCCATCGTCTGC
>JAKAAL010000397.1 GCA_021802375.1 Bacillota bacterium
AGCTAGGATTTGTTAAAGCGACCATTGAGGTCGGACTAAGCCGTCCTGACCTTCATGAAGCGCTCCTGGAATATCTGCAGACGATCGTGGCCGATTATGTGGATCGTGATTTGCGTCGGGTGGTCAAGGGGTGATCGGACTCACGTGTCCTTGCTTGGTTAAAGGCCCATAGCCAACGGGGTAAGTGCCTTGGCGGACGCTCTGGCAAAGGCTTATTCGGATGGCGCCAGAGTGCCCCATGATGAGCGGGTGTAGGCCTTTCGATTCGAGGCGCGAGATGAATTAGAGCGAGACCGTCTGACCGATCAAGTGGACTAGATCCGCCGACCGCCGAGGCGTATCGGTGGTAGTGTGTCGGAGCACGTCTAAAAGGGCCACCAAATCTTCCTGTCTAGCCACCATGCGCCAACCTTTCTCGAGCGCACCGCCTCGATCGCGATATCCATGGAGGGAGCCCTGCGGTTCGTAGCGCAGCATGTTGCCGATATCCGCAAAATCGGTCCATGAGAACGCATCTTCCCACTCGAGAGCGGCAAGGACGCTAGGGGAAAGCGCTACCAAGAAGTTTCATTAAAATCTGAATGGGTCAGCACGGCAGTTTTTGATGTCTGACCGGCGTGGGCAGTGAACCTGACCCAATCGCCAGACTCGAGGGGCTAGCTTTCGACCCAAGCGACACTCCAGTTTCCGTGAAATCGATAGCGCTCTACCGTGGATAGGAAGCGATCGCTGCTCATGGGCATGGGATCCGAAAAACCTGGACTGCGGTAGGGAAAAATTCATGCATGGCGGCAAGCGTTCTACCCACGACCCCCGAGCTGCATCGCCCATGATCTGGCGAAACGACGGCAACTGGTAGCTATGCCAGGATGATAGCCCCGATGGCCGCCTCTTTTTTGCTAACCACCTCTGGTCCTTGGCGATAGAAGCGCAGGAGAACGGGTTGGGGATTGCCGTCGAGAGAGATCTTATCGGTGAAATTACTCAGTCCGACGTCGATGCGCTCTTCGTTCCTCGGCCATATCCTGCCCAAAGGCTGGCATGAGCCCGCCGAGGAACGAAGACGCAGGGTAATTTCAGGACGATCACTGTCGCTAAAAACTTCTTCATACACCCCAGGTTTTTCCATAAATTTATAAGATGGCTAGGATAGGCTGAGCCATATTGGAGGGGTGATCATGTTCGGACGTGGTTTGTGGCTCGAGGGAAAAGAACCGGGGTCGGTGCTAGATGCTCAGATCCGCAGCACGATGGTTCAATGGGCCGTGCCCATCTTGGTCGTGCTAACCGGTTTCATCCTAGGACAAGCCATGATATACCGCCACAGCGCACCATTCGCCTGGTTGCTGCTGGTGGGCGTGTGGCAGTACCAACGTCGCCAGTTTCCGTACACGCTCATCGGGGCTGCAGCCGGTACGTTGGCGAGCACTGGGTGGATGAACGGCGCGATGCTGGTGCTGTTGGCCTTTTTGATTCCCCTGCCCTATCGCCATGCCTCGTGGCGATGGCTGGTGTGGCCGTTAATCGGGGCCGGAGCGGGCCTTTGTTTTTGGATTGGGGTCCCTCAGTGGTCGTGGACGGCGCTGGTTTGGGCATTGGCGGTCGGCGCAGGTGCGATCGTGTTGTATGCAGGTTTTCTCAAAGAATGGGATCAGGTGGAACAGGGCACGAGCGATCGCCGAACGTTTGTGCTTTTGGTCACGGCGCTGGCCGCCATTATCGCGGGACTGGCGGGATTTCATACCGGGTTGCTGAGTCTTAGCCTGCTTTGCGGCAGTTTGATGGTGATTTTAGCTGGCGTCGCCGCAGGCTCGGCCAACGGAGCCTTGGCTGGGGCCATGTTGGGGTTGACTTTGGTGCTTCGAGGGGATGGTACGGGCGCTAGCGTCGGCCTTTTCGTAGCGGGAGGGTTTGTTGGCGGATGGATGGGGCACTGGCACTGGCGACTCGCCGGGTTGGGCATGGCGCTAGGGGTGATCGGGTATTCCGTGTTAGTCGTGCCTTTTTCCGTTCTAGCCAGTGTCGGGGTTTCGGTGATCGCTGCCGCTGTGCTATGGCAATGCATTCCTGGGGGGTGGTTAGGCCGTTTAAGCAAGTTAGTGACGAACTTGGTCGTAGGCTACGACGAGGCCTCCTTGCCGGATCAATTAGAACGAATTTCTGGGGTGATGGCGGAGATGGCCAATGCCTTTCATGTGGACGACGCGAAAGAGACGCGCGAGGGGGAAATTACGGAGATGGTGGTCGAGAACCTTTGCCGGCGCTGTTCGCTATATCGCACCTGTTGGGAAGACAACTTCTACCGCTCATATCGGGGGCTTTTGGATTTAATGGCGATGGCCGACCATCGTCTCGTCGACAGCGATGATGTACGTGGCGAATTGGCTCGGCGCTGCATCCGCCCTGACGAATTAGCCGATCATACCAACCGCGCCAAAGATAAGGAGCGGGAGCGAGCGGGATATCGTCAACGGCTGCGCGAGAGCCGTGCCTTGGCAGAAGTTCAGCTCAAAGGGGTGGCAGCCATCATGGCCAAGATGGCTGAGGATTGGCGCGCAACCCCCTTCCAATACCGCCGTGACCGGATTGCCCTCGACTACCACGTGGGTTTGGCTAAGCGCCCCAGGGCCGGGGGTTCGGTCTCCGGTGACACCGCTTTGGTCAAGGATCTGGCCCATCACAAAGTCCTCATTGGGCTCTCCGATGGAATGGGCGTCGGCCCCCGTGCGGCCTGGGAAAGTGGGACGGCCATGGCCCTTTTCAGTCAATTGCTGGAAGCAGGATTTGGCGCGGATTTAGCGGTGCATGCAGTGAATACCACGTTGCTATTGCGTTCCACGGAAGATCAGTTTGCTACATTAGATCTTCTACTGCTGGATCGCCAACATCGGGGGGGCGAGATGATTAAAGTTGCTGCGTCACCCAGCTTTCTTCGACGTCGAGGACAGGTCGAGGTGATTCGTTCGCAGAGCCTTCCCGTGGGTATCGTAGAGCACGTGGCGGTTGAGCCGATTTATCATACCCTGGAGCCTGACGATGTTCTGGTCATGGCTACCGATGGCGCATTAGAGGAGCTTGGGCCTCACGGCGATCAGCGCATGGTCGAAATTTTATCGCGCCTGCCCCTTACCGATAGCCAGTGGATGGCCGAAACCATCTTGAGCTACTTGTTCGATGATGCCCGGTCGGGCCGCGACGACGCCGCTGTGATGGTGGTCAAGATCATGGCCCACCGTCCTGTTCGTGAAATTCGAGAGGCTCTCGGGCAACTAACGATGGGTGAATGGACCCGAGTGACCCCAAGCCCCTCTCGCCCCGCGCCGTCGATGTCAACGACCCGGGCGGGGCGCTAAGGGAATGGCTTTGGAGGTTACAATTTTTCTACGGTAATGTCTTTCGTGCCATAACTGGCACGGATGTGGCCGCTGGCATCGGCGGCGACCAACACGGCGCGAAGTCCAGGCACGGTGATCCGATATCGGAGGTGGGGCCGCTCGTGGAGGGTGATGGTGACCGTGGAAGGGTAGGCGGCCTCGGAAATTAGCACAAATATGGACCCCTTGGGGGAAAAATCCAGCCGCCGACAGAAAACCGCCATAGGCCCTGGTTCGACGCGCCAATCGGTCGTTTCCGAGATTTGAGCACTTTCCAAGACGAAGCGGTAGACGCAAGCCAGACCCTCGAGATTCGTAGAAAGTTCTACGGGGAGAGGGCACCACAGCAGGTCTCCCTGACCTAGAGGGGTGGCATGGATGGCTGTGGCATGTCCAGGTGCGCGGCGCTGTCCATGCAACCCCACGACACTTTGGCGATAGTCGAAGGGAAACAACAGCGTACGGTGTTCCAGGTTCAACATTTCGTGTCGAGCGAGACTTGAGGGGGTCTCGGCAATGGCGATGCCACTGTCGTACTCTTGCCAATACTCATCCAAGTTGACGGGCCCGGTCCAAAAGATGGTGACCGGATGCGTCTTAGCCAAATCCAGCAACTGTTGGCGGGCGTGGCGCGAGAAGTTGTGAGGGCTCGGCACCATAATCAAGCGCGGCGTCTTAGCAAAGAGCGTGTCCAACTGATACTCGCCCACGGCGCGAAAGGGCACCTTAAGATCATAGGATAGGGCCTGGGTCAGTCGAACGGTAGCCTCGACGGCCAGCCGGCGGTGACTTAGATCATTGCTATACGGGTAGACCACCGCCACCGTTTCCAAAGGGCGATCGACAAACCAATCGCGAACGCTCTCGATAAAGCGGGCGAATTTTTCCAGGACTTGGGCTTCCGGCTTTTCACTGCCGTCTACGCGAAGGGCGCCGATGTTGGATTCGTTTACGTTGTTCATGTACGCATTGGTGTTCCAAATCCATTGCACGGCGCCGGCGGAACGCGTGCCAAAGGCATAGGCGAATTTGCGTTCCAAGATCTCAGCAAGCTCAATCTCGGTGCGCTGCGCTCGGCCATTGGCCTGCTCTAAATACATAATTCCCGTCTCTTGCACTAAATTGGGCTGGTTGGGCGTTTTCGCAAAAATACCGTCCCAGGCCAGCTGATCCATCAGCCACCAGCTATGCACCGTGGTGTAATCGACACTGGCTTGGTAAAAGAAAGGCGAAGGTCGTTGCCCGCTTAGGGCTTCGTCCTGGCCAGCGGTAACCAAAGCCGCTGGGGCAATGCGGTGAATCATCCCAGCCAGGTCTTTGGCCCAAGCATTGAACATGTCCATCGTGAAGAGCGCATAATCGAGCCACGGAAGGCCGTTTTTGTTCACGGTCACATCTTGGATATCAAAGGGAATCGCAGGCGGTTCTGGTGGGGTGACATGGTCGAACCCAGGTAGACGCAGGGGGGTCATGACCCATCGGCTTTGCAACCTCTCGATGGTTTGGTGGCGCCGTTGGAGCCAGTTCCGGTAGGCCTGAATTTCGAAACGATCGTGGTGAGAGCGAGGACCTTGGAAAATTCGCTGCGGATCAAACAACGATGGCTCGTTAATTAAGTCCCACTGAACGTTGGTGGTGTTTTGATGACGCTCTACGATGGCCGCGATGAAGCGCTTCTGCGCACGGATGCTCCGAGGGTCGAGATAGGGGTTCTCTCCCTCCCAGGCTTCGGGCGTAAACGAGAAGAAGGTAAAGGTTACCTCCAACTGATGGCGGTTGGCCGAGAGAAAAAAAGCGTCAAGTGCTTTCAGCAGTGCCT
>JAKAAL010000398.1 GCA_021802375.1 Bacillota bacterium
GGACCTAGTTGGGTATGAGTGAATGCCATTTGTCCGGCCGGGGTCATGACGCCGCTATTAGAAGCCTGGTTTCAACAACAGCCGGATCCTCCAGCAATGAAAAAGAACAGTGATTTGTCTCATATGTTGGGTCGTACCGCAGACTCCGAAGAAATTGCTAAATTAGCGTTGTTTTTGGCTAGTGACGACTCCTCGTTCATTACGGGACAAGCTATCCCCATTGAAGGTGGCGCCACGTTAGGGTACGGAGTCGGACCTAAGGCGGAATGGAAGTCCATCATGGAACCAGAGGGCGAGCCATGATGGAGGCTCGGTACTTCGAGGAATATGAGTTAGGGTCCATGCGAACGACCATGGGACGTACGATTACTGAGACGGACATTGTGGTTCATGCTGGTCAAACGGGAGATTTTTACCCCCATCACATGGATGCCGAATGGTGTCAGACACAAGAGTTTGGCCAACGGATCGCCCATGGCACTTTAATCTTTAGTATCGGCGTAGGAATGACTGCAGGGATTGTCAATCCAGTTGCGTTTTCTTATGGCTATGACCACTTGCGATTTATTCAACCGGTATACATTGGCGACACCATACATGTTCGAGTCATCATTAAAGATAAACGACCGCACCCCAAGCGTGAGGGGTACGGCATCGTAGTGGAACAATGCGAGATCCTGAATCAGAAAGAGAACTTGGTGTTAGTGTGCGACCATTTACTGATGGTAGAAAAACAGGTGCCATTATGACTTCTGCGCTACGCCCATGGCAAGCCATCGTCCTTCATGAGTCGGATACCGTGGCGACGGCACTAGTCGAGTTGCACCACCAAGATTCTGCGTTGGTATCCAATGGAGATCTCGTTGAAGTGGTACAAGACATACCCTTTGGTTACAAATTTGCGCTTTGTGCCATAGCTCGTGGAGACACGGTAATCAAGTACGGGGTTCCCATTGGTTTCGCAACTCAAGCGATTAGGCCAGGGGAGTTGGTGCATACCCATAATCTCGAGAGTTTGCAAGTGATAGGAGATCAGAAATGAGGGGCTATAAACGGGCCGATGGCCGTATTGGCATCCGTAATCATGTGGCCGTGGTATACACCGTGGAGTGTGCCCGGTTTGTGGCCGAATGCATCGTTCATGAGAATCCGGGTAGTGAACTGTGGGGATTTGCCGGGTGCTACAGTGATCCTTATGCCTTTCGGATGCTCGTTGAACTAGGGCAGCATCCCAATGTGGCTGCCGTGCTGCTGGTCAGTTTGGGTTGTGAAAGCACGGACCTTGTGAGGCTTGCTGAGAGTATCCGAGATGCTGGCAAACGCGTTGAAGTCATCACCATTCAAGAAGTCGGGGGAACCCTCCGTTCCCTGGCGTCAGGAACGGATATAGTGCGGAGCATGCAGGTTGAGGCTGAGCAGGCACCACAAGTGCCAATCACATGGGCCGATTTAATTGTCGGTATTGAGTGTGGTGGATCTGATGCGACGTCGGGATTGTCGGCGAACCCGACTACGGGGTGGGCTGTGGACCAACTTCTCCAGTATGGAGCCACAGTGATTTTTAGCGAGATTCCCGAGTTACTAGGCACTGATCCGTATCTTCTGGCTAGAGCGCGGGATGAGGTCGTGCGCCAGAAAATAGGGGATGCCCTCGATAGGGCTCGGGTCTTGGGGAATGCCTTAAATCATTTTGCGATTTCTGTGGGAAACCAATCGGGGGGACTGACGACGATTGAAGAGAAGTCGTTGGGAGCGTTGGCCAAAGCCGGAACCCAATCCATTGACGGCGTGCTCAAGACTGCCGAGAGACCCACGCGGGGCGGATTGTATTTATTGGACAAGGTCGGGGATGTCGGAGGGAACCAACTGACGCACTATGAGATCAATGACAACGATGGGCTCGTGTCATTGATCGCTTCGGGTGCACATCTTTTGGTGTTTACTACCGGCCGTGGTAGTGTGGTGGGTTCAGCGATCGCACCGGTGATCAAGATCTGTGGGAACCCGGAGACTTGTCGCCGCATGGTTGATGATATTGATGTAGATGCCCATGGCATTATTGAAGGGACTGCCACGATTGAGCAAGTGGGCAACGTCTTGTTAGAGAACATTCAACGCCTCGCGGGTGGACATTTGAGCAAATCAGAGCGCCTTGGCCATAAAGAATATTGCATTCCATACAAACCAGGACGCGCCTGTGACGTGTCATAACGGAGGGAGGAAGTCATTTGGATGAGCATTTATCTCTAAGCGAACGGTTTTCGAAAGTTTATACGGGGGCTGTTTCCGATATTTTGGATCGGCTGGGCTATCGAAATCAGGTATTACCGCGCACCTTGCGGGGACTGACCCCAAGCGCGAATGTTTGTGGGTTCGCGTTAACCGCATATGGCGAGACGTCAAGCTCCCAGGATCCGGATGCCATCTTTGTCCCCATTTTAAAGATGTTGGGTGACGTGGGGCCAAACCAAGTGGTGATCACCCAAGCCAATGACACGACATGTTCTCACCTGGGAGAACTATCCGCTACAACCATTAAAGCCCGTGGTGGGGTGGGTGCGGTGATTTACGGCGGGGTACGAGATGTGGACTACATTCAGAAGCTTGGATTAGACGTGTTTTGTTTGTATACCACCCCCGCTGACGTACTGGGTCGATGGCGTTTGGTGGACTATAACGTGCCGATTGTCATTGAAAATGTCAAGATTCATCCGATGGATATTGTCCTGGGAGATAAAGATGGAGTGTTGGTGGTTCCGCATCCCATCGCGTTCACTGTGCTAGAACAAGCCGAAGAATTGGTAGGGACTGAAAACTCCGTGCGTCGTGACGTCATGAATGGGGTGCATCCGCTGGATGCGTACCACACCCATGGATGGTTCTAATTAAGGAGGAAACGATGGCGGTTACGCTAAAAGGAATGACCTGGGATCACACCCGGGGATACCTGCCGATGGTAGCTACAGCTCAACGATTTCATGAAATGTACCCGGAAATTGAGATCCGTTGGGATAAACGCTCGCTTCAGGCATTTGCGGATTATCCCTTGGAGGAACTGGTGCAGCATTATGACCTGCTGGTGATTGATCACCCATGGGTGGGCGAGGTTTTTGCCAAGGGAATTTTGTTACCGTTAGATGAATACCTTGATGCCGAATTTCTTGCCGAGCAACAACGCCATACCGTGGGACTATCATACCACAGCTATCACTTTGGGCATCACCAGTGGGCTTTGCCTATTGATGCTGCGGCCCCCGTCGCTTCCTACAGGGCTGACTTGTTGGATCCGTCTTCGGTTCCTAGGACGTGGCAAGATGTTATGTATTTAGCTCAACGCGGGCGAGTGATCTTCCCTGCTAAGGCCATCGATAGTTGGATGAATTTTTTGATGTTGGTTGTTACCCTCGGAGGAGATCTGTTCCGTGACTCTCAACAAGTCGTAGACGAAGTGTCGGGAGTGCTGGCGCTGAAATACTTAAAAGGTCTTACGAGCCATTGCCCCCAGGAGATTCTTCGATATAACCCGATCGATGTGTATGAAGTGTTAAGTCGTGAGGATCACTACTGGTATTGCCCATTTGCCTATGGTTACATCAACTATGCTCGAGACGGCTATGCACCCCATCGCCTCACCTTTGATGATCTAGTGGAGGTAGACGATCACGGACCGTTAAAGAGTGTTCTTGGGGGAACCGGTTTAGCGATATCGGTGCGTTCATCTAGGCGGGATTGGGCGGTACGCTACAGCCAATTTGTTGCCGCGGCACGCTGCCAGAGCACGTTGTACTGGGAGAGCGGTGGTCAACCAGGCCATCGCACAGCATGGTTGGATCCAAAACTTAACAAGTCGACAAGCCAGTTTGCTTTACGGACACTACCCGCTTTGGACCGTAGCTACTTACGTCCTCGATATTGGGGATATCTCCCGTTTCAAGAACACGCGGGTGCCGTGGTGCATGAGTATCTCAGGGGAACTCACAATCCACATCAGACTATTGCACAACTCAACCGATTATATCAATCGTCGGTAAAGGAGACATCATGGTAAAACCACTAGAAGGCCTTCTGGTTTTGGAGTTTAGCCAATACCTCTCTGGCCCCTCGGCGGCATTACGCTTGGCGGACATGGGGGCTCGCGTTATTAAGATCGAGAAACCGGGGAAGGGGGATGGGAATCGCAAGCTCTCGTTGGGCCTCGAGATCGATGGCGACAGCCTGTTGTTTCATACAACTAACCGTAATAAAGAAAGTTATGCGATAGATTTAAAAGATCCGGGAGAGTTAACCAAAGTCAAGACGCTGATCACTAAAGCGGATGTCCTCATAGAAAATTTTCGTCCCGGCATTATGAAGAAACTGGGATTGGATTACGATTCGCTGCGAAAGCTCAATCCTGGCTTGGTTTATGCCCGCGTTACCGGTTACGGCGACGTTGGGCCTTGGCAAGAGAAACCAGGACAAGATTTGTTGGTGCAAGCATTGTCCGGGTTGACGTGGCTCAATGGCAATGCAGATCAGCCTCCGACCCCGTTTGGCTTAGCGGTGGCAGATATGATAGCCGGGGCCCATCTGGTGCAGGGGGTTATGGCGTGCTTAGTACGACGCGGGAAAGACGGCCAGGGCGGATTGATTGAGGTGAGTCTTTTGGAATCAATTTTGGATTTTCAGTTTGAGGTATTGACTCATTATCTCAATGACGGCGGAAACTTGCCACAGCGAGGGGCTGTGAATAGTGCGCATGCATACTTGGGGGCTCCTTATGGGATATATCCCACCCAGGATGGCTTTATTGCTTTAGCGATGGGCTCTCTTATCACATTATCCCACCTGCTGGATTGCCCGGCCTTGTTGGCGTATCCTGAGCGAGATGATTGGCGTGCCAAACGGGACGAAATTAAAACCATTTTAGGCAATCATCTGATGAAGAAAACCACCCAAGAGTGGCTTTCGATATTGGAACCCGCCGATTATTGGTGTTCTGCGGTCTTCAATTGGGATGACCTTATACACCATGAGGCATTTTCCGTGCTCCATATGGTACAAGAAGTCACAAGTTCCCACGGGGTACGGTTTAAAACCTTACGTTGTCCCATTCGGGTTGATGGAGAAGTGCTGCACAACCAACGGGGAGCGCCCCGCTTAGGAGAACATACCGCACTACCACGGCCGGTAGTAAACACCAAAAGATGT
>JAKAAL010000399.1 GCA_021802375.1 Bacillota bacterium
TACATCCGCTTCTTGAAGATCGTGTGTAGTTAAAATCAAAGTTTTCCCCTCTGTAACAAATTCGCGCAATGCT
The DNA here is from genome assembly GCA_021802375.1 of Bacillota bacterium. The sequence continues at coordinate 74 of JAKAAL010000399.1, forward strand.
GGGATTACAACATCCCTCCACAGGAAAAGCGAAACTTTTGGGGAAAAATCCCGGGGACGCTAAAATACATGAGAAAATTGGCGTCGTGCTGCAGAATGTGAGTGTTCCCGATCGGCTCACCGTAACCGAATGTCTCAATTTATTTCGGGGTTTTTATCCCCATCCTTTACCGTTGAGCCATTTGCTAGCTATTGCCGGTTTAGAGGAAGACGCACAGAAAATGGCTCAGTCGTTATCTGGGGGCAAGACCCGGAGATTGCAATTTGCCCTGGCTATGGCCGGAGATCCCGAGGTGCTGTTCTTGGATGAACCGACGGTAGGAATGGATGTAGCGTCTAAGCGGCAATTTTGGGACGCATTGCGCGAATTTGTTACAGAGGGGAAAACTTTGATTTTAACTACACACGATCTTCAAGAAGCGGATGTAATGACTGATCGCGTAGTGGTAATGAACCGTGGCCGCATAATTGCCGATGCATCCCCGGAACAAATTAAAATGGAGTTTGGCGGTCGTCAAGTGAGTTTTGTGGCGGGCACGGATAGTCCGATTCCCACCCTTCGGGGTTGGGCTGAGGTCATTGATGTGCAGACGGCAGGACGGCAGGTGACGGTGGTTACCCGGGACTCTGACGTGACTCTGCGGCGACTGATCCGCGACAACTGGGATATTCGGGATATTACGGTTGGGGGCGGAGGACTAGAAGAGGCATTTGTGCGTTTGACCAACGACAAGGAGGGCAAGTCATGAAAGCCTTAGTAGCCCAATGGAAAGCAGATTTGATTCGTACGGCCCGTGACCGAAGATTTTTCGTGTTAACGTTACTAATGCCTGTCGGGTTTTACCTCATTTTCATTAGCGAACAAAAGGGTACCTTGCACATTGCCGGGACGTTTTGGAGTGCTTATTTTATGGTCTCTATGGCAACATTCGGAGTTGTCGGCTCTTCGGTTAACACTCTCGGGGTGCGTTTGGCAACAGAACGGAAGAGTGGGTGGGTGCGTTGGCTGCGTACGACTCCATTAACACCAGTGGGTTACGCGTTGGCAAAAATCATGACCCAGCTCACACTTTCCCTGTTCATCGTGATGGTGGTATTTGCTGTCGCTCATTTTGGTCAAGGAGTTACCCTGTCGCTACGGCAATGGATTGAAATTATTTTATGGCTTTGGATTGGCTCTATTCCGTTCGCTGCATTGGGGGTCTTGATTGGTTTGGCAGGCAATGCGGCGCAGGTTCTAGGTACCTTGGTCTATCTCGCACTGTCTCTTTTGGGGGGGCTATGGACACCAATCCAGGCATTGCCTAAGGGCATGCAAGACCTCGCCCACTACATGCCTACCTATCGATTCGCGCATCCCGCCTGGGATCTTTTAAGCAAGCGACCGATTCATTCCTCTGACATGCTGGTATTACTCATATATACCGTAATTTTTGTGGCGGCTGCTGCAATCATTCAAAAACGCATCGATTCTCGCCCAGAATCCGCATAACTTGTTGGCGGGAAACCGGATTGATGAACCAAAGATACAGTGCATAATGGAGAAATTTTAGAATTCCAGGAAGGTTCGATCATGGATATGATAACTACTCGATATCGACTGTTAATTGCGGGGTGCCTGCGCTATGGAGCCAGTGCCGTGGTGCTGTCACGTGTAGCCCGGATTCATCGAAATTGACGACAGGCGAGGTCAAGACAGCGTCCTTCAGGCATTCTTCGAATGCCGTAAACTGGGTATACAAAGTCTGCTGCGAATTGTAAAGGGTCCCCTCGCTCACCGGGTGGCCGGTTAAATCAAACACCCCCGCACACAACCGATCCGATGGGAGAAGTTGGTACGTGGAACCATAGCTGAAAAAGGCTTTCAGAGCCGGTCCATATTGGACCGGATAGGGCACGGCATCCGGAAAAGCTTCCGTCGTCGCGTGCTGACACGCGGAACAGACGATCGTTTCCGCCTGATGTTCTGTGACTTCCATGTGCACGACCCAGTCATAGACTTGACGCCGGATCGATGCGGCGGCCGGGCGGTTTTGGAGATCCTCCCCACAGAGCTCACAGTGGGTCGGCGTATGCACGACCACAGGATCCGGATCATTCCGCAAGGCTCACTGGGCCCCAGAATGCCCCGGTTGCCCTCCGCTCGCTTTGCCGCTTTCCTCCCGCCGACTTTTGGGCGTCGGTTTCTCGTATAGCCATCACTAGATGGGAGCTTGCTACTATTCCGACTATTTTGATGGAGTTGACGCGTCAGTTCTTTCCCCTGGGCTTCCAAATCGGCTCCGCGCTGGGCCAAGGCCATGGCGAGGTCTGCGACCTCATGCGGTGTCTGAGCGCAGGCGGCAACAAGCATCTCGTGCGTCAGTTTCCGAGGACCCATCCCCCAGCCTCATTTCTTCAGCGAATGAACTTACTATAGAACATCCGTGGAAGAATATCCAGCCCTATTTATGAGGGTACTGAGTAGTTACGAAACGAAAACCTACAATATATCGTACATCAGAAGCCGAAACACAAAACCGGAAATCATGGTGCGGAAATTCCTTTTTTCCAAAGGACTGAGGTTCAGAAAAAATGACAAAGAGGTATCCTGGTCATCCTGATATTCTTCTTCCAAAATACAAAGCATCTGTGTTCATAAACGGATGTTTCTGGCATTGCCACGAAGGATGTCATGATTTTGTTCTTCCAAAGTCCAGTCAGGACTACTGGGAACCAAAGCTTGAGAAAAACCGCAATCGCGATGAAAAGAACTATGCGGCTCTTAGAAAAGAAGGATGGAATGTGTTTGTTGTCTGGGAATGCGAACTGAAAAAGGCTACCAGGGATGGCCAGCTGGAGCAGCTGTATCTGAAGATAACCAAATGAATTGAAAGGATCTGCCTCAAGAACTTCGGATGATGTCAGATCGGTGAACCGAAAGAATCTGCACCGGCCTTCGGGATTTGGTAGGCCGCAACGCGGAACCGAGGTAAAGCCCGGAATCAATTCCCCAGTAGATCGTAATTTACGATGAGGTCGGGGATATCTATGTTCATGTCGATAGAGAAACCGATGCAGGTGTGATCGCCAGCGGTGCAAAAACGGTCGCGACGGGTTCGGCGCTAACCCATGTAAATTTTGCTTTTCAATATGGGCCGACGCCTTTAAAGCAAAAAAGAGTTCACCTTGTTCGCATCGGTGGCGAGCCTCAAATTGATTTGTCGACCATCTTACGAAATCCCGGCGGAAGTGATGGGATCGCCTTTTGACTACCCGTTATCCAGTTGGTTGGATGAAAATGTTGCCGTGCTTTCCAAAAATAGGCAATTGGCTCTGCCGCATCACCTAGTCCACCACTGACGGATCTAGTTTGCGCACGATGTGGGCTACCGACCATGTGGTCGGATGAGGTGTACGGGTGGCCGTTTAACCGAAACGGCGCCGTTTACGGCAGACCCTTCCAGTCATGGATGGGGTCAGTGGGACCACAACGCGCAGGCTCGATGCCACAACGTTGTCTCAGGATTTTTAAGTGACGCCCCTTGCTGTGGTAATGGGGAGGATGTCCACGGCCGCCGCAACTTCTTCTGCTACCCCGTCGGTCTGACTGTGGTCTTCCATTTGTAGGCCACCCCAGCTTCGCCATCGATTAAGTAGTGGCTGCATAAAAACCTTAAGGTGGACGATAATCGGGAGAGAACGTACGAAAATATTTTTCGAATCGGCAGGAACATACCTAACGATCGAGAACCTCTCAGCAGGGCAGTCCTGCTAACATTGTTATTAGAAGGAACAAGGTGGTGAGGATGTGCAGCTGAAAATCACCGATGCAGCCACCGAAGTGGGTGTTTCTCCGCAAACCATTCGGAAATGGGAACGCCAGGGCTTAGTCCATTGCCCACGGTCGTCCAATGGCTTTCGGTACTTCATGGCGCAGGACATTGAGCGGCTGCGCCTCATTAAAGATCTTTTGGGCAGAGGAACCCGGATGGCCACCGTGCGGCGTTTAATAGGCGAAATTGAGGGCAAAGTGGGATCCCGGGCCGTGCCGTTGTGCCGCACCCTCAATGCCCTGCGCCTGTCGCGAGGGTGGACCGTCGCCGATGTGGCCAAACGGATTGCTGTCAGTGAGGCCAAAGTCTATGCCCTGGAAAACGGCCATTCGAATGGCACCATCGAAATTCTGCAACGCCTCGCCACCAGTATATGATGTGGCCTTAATCGATTTGGTCCGTGGCGGTTCCGGGGCCGATCCTGAGGTCGTTCGCACCGCATCGCGGACGCTGCTGGTAACCGGTGGCGATGGGATTGTGATGGAAGGATTGGCGCAAGGGGAAATCGGTTTGCGCCCCATGCTCTTAACCGTTGATCCCGATCATGGGGTAGACATCTTTCATGGACATTCCGGAGAGGAATTTATCTATGTTCTGGCCGGTCAGTTGACCATCGAATTACTGAATGGGCGTCAGTATACCTTGGAGGTCGGAGATTCCTTCGCATTCCGCTCCGAAATACTGCATCGATGGCATGCCGCGGATGATATTTTACAGGCGCTGTGGATTCACCGGGATTAAAGAGGAGGACTGACGGGTGGAACAGTATGACGTCATCGTGGTCGGAGGGGGCATCATCGGATTGTGCGCGGCCTTTGCCATGAAAGAGGCGGGGGTGAAACGCCTCCTGGTGATCGAACGTGCCTGGTGTGGCCAGGGGTCCACATCAAAGGCAACTGGGGGCATCCGGACTCAATTTAGTTCTCCCATCAATGTACAATTAAGCCTGCGGGGCCGCGACTATTTTACCCGGTGGGAAGAGATCTACGGGAGCGATCCGGGATTTCACCCCATCGGATACCTGTTTGTTACGGCCGATGAGCAAAGGGGAGAAACCTTATTAGCGCAAGTGCCCCAACAGCGTGCTCTGGGGGTTGAGGTCGAGTCGCTCGACAACCGTGATTTGCACCATATCGTGCCAGGAATGCGCCAGGAGGACATTCGCGTGGCATTGCTCACCCCGAGAGATGGCGTGGCGGATCCCGGCGCGGCGGTGATGAGTGTGGAAGCGGCCTGTCGTCGTCAAGGTATTAAAATTTTGGAGCATACGCCCGTCCAAGCACTGTCTCTTTTG
>JAKAAL010000400.1 GCA_021802375.1 Bacillota bacterium
CCGATCTCACCTCGGAAGAGTACATCCACGCCGCTCAAGGGTTGGTGGAACAGTTGGGAAAGACTGCGGTGGTGGTGCCCGATCAGCCTGGGTTCTTGGTGAATCGTGTGGCACGCCCTTTTTATTTGGAGGCGCTACGCCTGGTGGACGAGAACGTGGCGGGTATGGAAGAGGTCGACGGCATTATGGAAGGTGCAGGATTTCCCATGGGGCCATTTCGCGTGATGGATCTGGTTGGGGTGGATGTCAATTTATCCGTTACGCGCTCCGTATACGAGCAGACGTATTACGATGAGCGGTATCGTCCCCACCCTTTGCAAGAACAATTGGTAGAACGCGGCTATTGGGGTCGAAAGCGCGGACGGGGGTTCTATCGCTATGACTGAGGTCGTTCGGATTTTTGGCTGTACGCCGCATCAGGCCGACCAATGGGCCAGAGGAGCGAAAGTCTCTGTGCAGTTTTGCGGGGACAGCCAATGTCAGGAAGCTCAGGGGGCTTCTTGGGTCATTGATGCGGGATTGGGTCCGCTTCAGGCAAAGCGGGCGAGGTTACGGCAGTTGCGAGCGGTTGGTGTGAAATCGGTCCTCAGTGCGTCGACAACGGCGACCATCGCTGCCCAGCGCCAGTGGTTGGGTGATGCGATGCACGTCATTGGTTGTGATCCGCTGTTGATGCTAGCACAGGGGACCCGACAAACGGTCGTGAACGCATCGGACGAGGATCGCGCCTGGTTGGGCCGCGTCTGGCCGGACCGCACCTTTATCGCGGTCCAGGACACGGTAGGGTTGGTGTTCTCGCGCGAAGTTTTGCCCATTATCAACGAAGCTGTCAACTTTTTGCACCAGGGTTTACCTCCTGAAGAAATCGACCAGGCGGTGCGCCTGGGTCTCAATTATCCGCGTGGACCCTTCCAGTGGGCTGAACTATTTGGGTGGCCCGCGGTGTATTGGGGACTGGCGGCAATGCACGACATGTTTGGGCCGCGGTTTCGACCGCATCCGTGGATCCGAGCGCAAGTGGGCAGCTCGTTGGCACCGGTTGAAGATTAAGAGCAAGGCAGAGAGTCAAGGGGGGCAAAAGGATGCGGGAAGTGGCTATTGTCGCTGCCCGGCGCACGCCGATCGGGCGTCACCGTGGTGTATTGAAAGATGTTCGGCCGGATGATTTAGCAGCTTTGGTGCTCAAACAAGTGGTGGAAGACATCCATCTCGACCCGGCGGACGTGGATGATGTCCTTGTCGGAGATGCAAATCAAGCGGGAGAGGACAACCGCAACGTTGCGCGAATGGCGCTCTTGCTGGCGGGATTTCCCGTCAGTGTGCCAGGTTCGACGATGAATCGGTTGTGCGGGAGCTCATTAGAAGCTGTCAATCGCGGATATCAGGCCATTCGGGCCGAAGAGGCCGACATTATTGTCGCCGGTGGGGTTGAATCAATGACCCGTGCGCCCTGGGTTTTGCCCAAACCGTCAACCGGATTTGCCGGAGGTTCGCAACAGCTTTGGGACACGTCCATTGGATGGCGGATGACCAATCCGCAATTAGCAGCTCGTTACTATCCTTATTCCATGGGCGAGACGGCCGAAAATCTCGCGGAAAAGTTTCACATTAGCCGCGAGTCGCAAGACCGGTGGGCTTTACAGTCTCATCAACGGGCGGTTCAGGCTCAGGCGACAGGACAGTTTGACCGAGAAATCGTACCGGTGCCGATCGTTGATGCGAAAACGGGCACGGTGCAATACGTGACACGGGATGAACATCCCCGACCGGACACCAGCCTGGAGAAGCTCAGCCGCCTCAAGCCGGCGTTCCGCGAGGGAGGGACAGTCACCGCGGGTAACTCGTCGGGCATTAATGACGGGGCGGCCGCAGTGGTGTTGATGGCACGTGAAGAGGCCGCCGCGCGTGGTCTCGAACCGCTTGCGTTGATTCGCGGAACAGGCGTCGCGGGGGTTGATCCCGCCATCATGGGCTATGGCCCCGTGCCAGCCTCTAAGAAAGCCTTAGAGCGCGCCGGGTGGCGGCTTCAGGATGTCGAGCAGGTGGAGTTAAACGAGGCTTTTGCGGCGCAGGTCCTGGCCGTATTGCACGACTTACCGTTTGACGCGGGCATTGTCAACCGACATGGAGGTGCGATCGCGCTGGGTCATCCCTTGGGGGCATCGGGGGCACGTATTTTGACGACCTTGATTTATGGTATGCAGACGAGTGGTGCCCGACGTGGGTTGGCAACCATGTGCATTGGCGTCGGCCAAGGTATCGCCACGTTGATTGAGCGGCCTTAGAGCCGTTGGGCTGGCGGTGCAGCCTAACGGCAAGAGCCCGACACTGACACCGATGCGGAAAGCCTGGCCGTGGCTGGAGCGTCGATCTCACGGTGCCTCGTGAACGTTGGCGAAGCCATGGGGATGGGTGCGGTGCCAATGCCAAGCGCTCTCGACGATGTTTTCTAAGTCGGAGTATTGCGCAGTCCACCCCAATTCTTGTCGTATGCGCCCGACGGCTGCCACCAAGTGCGGCGGATCTCCCTGACGTCGCGGAGCTGGCGCGGGGTCAAGTTTGGTGCCGGTAACACGAGACACCATGTCGACCACCTCTCGAACGGAATACCCTTGACCACTGCCCACGTTGAAGGCAAAGGCCCCATCCTCGTCAATAAGCCATTGCAATGCGAGATCGTGAACGTGGGCGAGGTCTTTCACATGAATGTAGTCGCGGATGGCGGTACCGTCTTTCGTGGGATAGTCGGTGCCATATATTTTTACAGAGGTTGACTGCGGTTGGCCTACGCTTTTCAGCAACGTGGGTATTAAGTGCGTCTCCGGGTTATGATCTTCCCCAATGGCCCAGCGGGAATCGGCCCCAGCGGCATTAAAGTATCGTAGCGCGACGGAGCGCAATCCGTATGCGCGCCAGGCCCAGTGCAGCATCTGTTCGATGGCCCGTTTGGTTTCCCCGTAGGGATTGGTCGGCAAGAGGGGGAGGGCTTCGGTGAGGGGGTCGGATCCAGCATCTCCGTATACCGCAGCCGTAGACGAGAACACCAATCGCGGTACGTGGGCCTGAACCATCGCGGATAATAGGCTCGTGGTCGCGACGACATTGTTTTGGTAATAGGCCAGGGGATTTGTCATGCTTTCCGACACCAGCGACGATGCGGCCAAGTGATAGACACCTTCGATGCCCCGGGTGGTTAAAAGCTTGGTCATAGCATCGAGATTGCTGACATCTTCCATTACCACAATGACCGACGGAAACAGTGCGAGTGCCTGGGCATGGCCTTGCCGAAGATTATCCACCACCGTCACTTCGTCGCCTTTTTGCGCCAGGTATGCAACTAAGTGACTGCCAATATAGCCGGCTCCGCCGGTGACTAATACTCGCATGACTTTGCCTCCTCTGGAGTCATAAAAACTTCGTGCACGCCGTCTGCCAGCGATGCAACAAGAAATGCCGGCGCATAGCCAAACCGCGATTCGTATTGTGCCTGCACCTCGGCGATAAATTGGTCGATCGCGTGACGTGATACCCAGGCAATGGTTGACCCGCCAAATCCCGCACCCGTCATACGACTGCCCAACTATCCCTGCATCATACAAACCAAGGTGCCCGGGTCCCAGCTGCAATGTCAGCGCAACAGCCGGAATCCCGGCTCTCTGCGCTACCTGAGCCACCTGTCCCACAGCCTGATGGGCGGAATCCGCCGTAAGCTGGCTGCTCCCGGTCACCGCCCAATCCACCTGCCAGGCTTTCTCTTCTAACCTACCTAAATGGGCAAGAAATTCTGCACCCAATCTAAACTGAGCACCCAAAAACGCCAACGCCATCCCTAAGCCCCCCCCCAGAGCCGCTGGCTGCGACATCGCCTACGGGGATTCTAATATACTCACTCAACAGTTCAGCCAACCGACAAGATGCCGGCATCAACCCCCCGTGAATCAAGTCTAGCCGAAAATCTCGCTGTTGGACACGTTCATTCCAGCTGTGCCAGTGGTCAGTTAGGCCTACGATGGGAATGGGGGGAGGTGTCAGGTCGGAAAAGTCGATGCGGTCTAGGGCTAAGAGAGGACGGGAGCCCGATGCAAGCGGCGTGCCCGTGCCATCCATCAAGGTGACCCCAAAAAGTTGCAAAAGGCCCATGCCTGCGTCAGCAGCCAGAACATCTCCCAATCCAACCGCAATGCGGTCAGGCCGGCGGGCCAAAAGCCGACGGATCATCTCTCCCACCGGACGGCTATCGGTATAGGTGCCAGGCAGTTGACTCGGACCATCCGGACTTCCGAGCGCATCTTGGGCATCGAAAATAGCCGTGCGATCATTGAGCCATCCCCATTTGACCTCACGAGCGCGACGATTGCCCACCGCAATGACCTCGTGATAGAGGCGACCGCCGGCCAGACGTACCGCAAGATCGGTTGTCCCGCTACCGCCACTAGCCAGCGGATAGATGACAAAATCCGTGGGAGACACCACTTCTTGTAAGCCCCGCACCATGGCTTGAGCGACTGCTTGCGCTTTCATTGAAGGGTAAAATCGTTCAGGAGCTACTAATATTCGCACATCATCGCGCTCATTTCGGGAGTTCCTCCGCTTCACATCCACCGGTGAAGCGAAGACCTATCTGCTCTAAGGTTTTCTGCCGAACGCGGATTCAGAGCACTGCATACCGATCTGTCGACACCGCACCAACCACGTGCGGGTAGCTCCAACCGATCGGACCACATTGCAACGCTTGGTCCCCGCTTTATTTCTACTTTAATCAGAACACGCGGCGCTAGCCAATAGGATGGTAACAGTTTCTCCACGATTTACCGAGAAAACAGATGAACCTTTGGGAGCCCCCATCGTTCGACGCGATGCCCAAGCAACCGACCGGATTTCAACCGTACAATGGGGCACTCGTGCAGACTATGTACAGCGCAAACCGCCGAAAATGTTCGTTACATTTTGATTGCGGCGATATGAGGCAACAGGGGCGATTGAGGAGCTCTCGCGGCGTCATCTGGTCGGTTGACCGACCCGCATGCAATCTTTACCATGAAAAGTCGTCGTCCTGTGACCAAATTCGACCGATTGGCGTTGTATCATGTAACCGCCGTCACAACTGCGTGTACAAAAGGAGGCTCTGTGGGCAATCATTCGGTACGTCGAACAAAGGCCGCCAAACTGGCAT
>JAKAAL010000401.1 GCA_021802375.1 Bacillota bacterium
GCCAACCGTCCTCTCGGCATTCTAGGCGTCCAAAGCCCCGGCCCACACCGTAGTACCCGTCGGCTTATCAAAGATTGATCGTGGTGAGCCGCAGCGAGCCCCGTAAAAATCATCGCCACCGTTCGACAAACTATAGGCTTTATCATAGGATTAATTGACAAGATCTGTCTAGATGATAGCGTATTTTGGCGGTTCAGCATGATGGGTGTCGAATGAGGCGGATTTGGGGACGAAAGGATGGTCTCAGGAGTGGCAAAGCCTCATGTTCTGTTGAGCACGGAGGGAACGTATCCTTTTCATCTAGGCGGAGTCAGCACCTGGTGCGACACGCTCGTCCACCAACTGCCTGACATTCACTTTGACATCTTTGCCATTGCCATGAACCCGTACGTGTCCTTGCGCTATGCGATGCCTGCCAATGTCGGCCAGGTGATTCCCGTGCCCTTGTGGGGTATGCAAGACCCTTCCGAGCATCGCACCGACGTCATTTATTCCGAAATATTTTTGCAAAAACAGCGGACCGATGGCGAGCATGTGCGCGCGCTGTTTTTGCCGCCCTTCCAACAATTTTTGCGGGGGCTGGCCGGAGCCTTGCCGCCCGGGGAGCTTGGTCAAGCTCTGGCGGCCATGTATCGATATTTTCGCACCTACGACTACCAAGTCTCGTTCAAGACGGAACAGGTTTGGGAAGTGTTCAAGGAATGGGAGCTGCAGGCGGCCCACAGGGGACTTTGGGACGAGCCCTCAGTGTTCGAAGCCGTGCAAAGTATCGGCTGGATCTACCATTTTTTGACCGTGCTCAATACCTCGATCCCCCACGTGGACGTGGTGCATTCGTCGGCAGCGGCCTTTTGCGGCATGGTGGGTATCGTCTCTAAGCTCGAATACGGAACCCCCTACGTCTTAACCGAGCACGGGGTGTATCTAAGGGAGCAGTACCTGAGTATTGGGCGGAGCTCGATGACGCCGTTTTCCAAGAGATTCTTGCTGGCGTTGGTCAAGACCATCGCCAAGGAAAATTTGTTCTATGCTGACGAGTTAGCACCTGTCTGTGCTTTTAACGGGCGATGGGAGCGGGTTCTAGGGGCAGATCCGGATAAAATTCGCGTCATCTACAATGGGGTGAGTTCCGAACGCTTTTTCCCGACGGATTTGCCTGATGCAGCCCCACCGGGGTCTCTAGTGCACGTGCTCGCGGTCGCCCGCATTGACCCCAATAAAGATTTAGTCACGCTGCTTCGGGCCATGGCCATCGTGAAGAACTTTGGCATTTCGGCCAAAACGGTGATTCAAGGTTCCGTATCGGTTCCAGAATACTCCGAGAAATTAGAAAAATTACTTCGGGAATTAGGCCTTGAGCGTGAGGTCGAGTTTTCGGGACATACCGATGACATGACGGCAGTGTATCGGGATGCCGACATTGTGGTCCAATCGAGCGTCACGGAAGCCTTTCCCTATTCGGTCATCGAAGCCATGATGTCGGGGCGGCCGATGGTGGCTACTGATGTGGGCGGAACCCGAGAAGCGCTCGGCGATGCGGGTATTTTGGTTCCCTCGCGGGATCCGGCCCTGCTGGCTGCGGGCATTGCCATGCTGGCAACGAATCCCGCGTTGCGGCGTGAGCTAGGCGTCCTTGCTCGCGCACGGGCCGTTGAGAAGTTTGAAATCCGACAAACCTTGGCGGCCTTTACGGACTTGTATCGTCGCTGGAGCCAGCGCGCCCCGAAAGTCATGGGCACGGGGAGGGCGAATGCTCAGCCGGAGGCCGTCTTGAGGCTCCAACGGGCCCATGCCTTGAGGGCGCTGAACCAACCTCTCTTGGCCCTGGAGCAGTGTGCCCTCGCCCTAGACATGGTGGGGTCCTCCCCGGCGGCGACTACGTTGTTGTTAGAGATGGTCGACCTGGAATGGCGGCTTGGCCGCCTTCGCCAAGCCGAGGAGCACCTGATTAAAGCGAAGATGCTCGAAGCCTTCTTCGCCGAACGCGGGGGCCTGGGCCAGGTGGGATAAACGATGGCGGAACGGTCGGTCCCGTGTTCCTAAATGACCATGTGGACGATTAAATCTGGCAGCCGCCCAGCTTGCTCAAGCTGGGCCACGAGCTCTGGGGTAATGAGGTCGCCCGTGCGCGCCAAGACGGTGCCATCCGGGCCGCTGACATCTTGGCCCACATGTTTTCCGAACATAAAAGAGCGTACATCTAATCCTCCTGCCTCCGGCGGCCGATCAGCCATCTGGTCTGGGGATGGCGTGGACATGGCGGCGACGGCAGGAGCGGGCGGCGAGGGCTGGTCGGTCCATAGCGGTGGCGTAGACGCCAAAGGAGGAGGCGACGACTCCAATCCGGGCAAGGCCGTGCCATCGTCTGCCGCGGTCGGGCGGACAGGGACTTGGTCGGCTCGATTCTCGGACATTTGTGGGGGGTTCTTTTCCGTCACGCCCGGAAGGGAGAGATCGAATCTCTGCCCCACCAGAGTAGAGGTCTCGGCTTTTTGATCCCAAAGGGGTCGAGCCAGCCAATCAGAGTCGGTGCCAGGCCCTAACGTTTCGGGTTGACCGCGCTCCTCGGGGTCCGTGGGAGAGCTCTCAGTGGCATAAGGCCACGCCTTGCCTGGGTTCTCTTGCGAGAGCCTGTCCCCTTCGAACGGTGGGGAGGCCGTGGCCGCGTCTGCCGCTAGGCCGCTGCCTTGGTATGGGGGAACGATAGGGTGGTCAGGCAGTCCGGAAATCTCGTCAGCGAGACTTTGCGCTTCGCTCGCGCTCGCCGCAAAGGGGACCTCGCATGCGTCTGGCTTGCTTTTAGCGTCGTCGTTTCCAGGCACGGTCTCGTCCCGGGCTACCTCCATCTCCAGCCGGGAGCTCGGGACTTGGCCCTCTGCCCCGCGTCCCACCCCCTTCGCGCTGGGAGCGGATGTGGCAGGCGGTTCGACGTGAAGCGCCTGACGCGTCGGGGGAGCCAGCTCTTCGATGTCGACGTATTGGAAGGTGTTGCTGACCAGAATATGTTGGAAGCGATGGGCCAAGACATCTTCCGCCTTGAGCACTCGGAGCGTGCCGTTTGGCGCTTGGACCTGGTAGCCCAGGATACTAAGGGGTGGTGTTCCTACCAAGAGGCCCCTTAAAAAGCCGAGATTCATCCCTTCACGAGTGGTAACCGCAATCTTGTCATGGGGCAAGGGATAGCAGAGAAGGTGATCGGCTAGACGACTTGGGGCATCCGTCAAGTCGGAGGCGATCCCCAGCACCAGGCGCGTGAAATCCCTCACCAAAAACCCAGGCGTCGACGCCGCCAAGGCGCGATCCGCCTTGCGCTGGCTTTCTTGCATGAGGTCGTTGAGTCCCCGAGCAATGTCCGCGATCTGTCCGTGATATTGGTGGATTTCCCTTCGCAAGTTGACTTCTAAGGTGTCGAACTCTTCCATCCGCTGTTCATGGGCCGCCGTTATGCGCGAGATTTCGTGACGAATGCCCGCCTCGGTGTATTGCCAGTTGGCCTCGTAACTCCGCAATTGCTGCTGCGCCTGAGCGTATTGGAGGCGAACCTGTTCGAGTTCATCGGTTAGCCATTTGCGTCGCTCCGCGATTTGCTGCTGCTCCTGTTGCAACCGTTCGCGTGCGTCCTGAAATTCCGTTGACCATTCTACTTTGCGCGCCATGAACTGTGAAAGGTGCTCCCGCACTGATTGCCGCTTATAGCCGAAGAGCCGCGTTTTGAACGCGTCTAATCGTTCACCGATCGCAGGATCATGATTGGACATGGGAAAGATGTCCGGGAGGTGCTTCGTAAGCGAAATCCCGAGGGCGTTCGGCAAGGGATGATTTCGGCTCTTGGTCTTGAAGCGGGGACAAGGACTGCTGAAGCTGATTGAAGACGTTTCGAAGCGCAGCCGGCGCGTTAAGTAGCGTCTGGCGGAGCGCCTCGGAGAACTGCGAAAGCTCTGCCAATTGACGGCGACGCTCCTGCTCGCGCGTGGACAGGCCCGATTGGACCTCTTGCAACATCATGAAAGGCCGTTCCGACCACTGTTCCAACGAGCCCAAGACGCGGTCATAATCACGCCGCAATTGCCGAAGATTGCGGTCGATCTCTTCCAGTTCTGCACGAGACGCGTCCACCGCCTGACGTTGACTGTCGAGTTCTGCCCCCAGCGTGGCTTGTTCGGCGGCAAAATTCGATTCCAGCTCATGCACGCGTTGGTCGACGTCTTTCACAGAATATCCCAAGAAGGCACGTTGAAATCGTAACGCCACGGGTCCTTCCTCCTCCAGGCAATTCTTATTCGGCACCGTCGATCTCAACCCACATGATTGCCGGCGCCAATGATGGCTCTGGTTTCATCGACTCAAGATAGGTCGTCCCAACCCTGGTCCGCAGGAGTATTACTTCACGTTAACCGATGCACAGCTTAGAGTGCGGCCATTCACCTCGACAAGCGTCTGGGTCGCAACTTTGATAATATCGTAATTCGAGCTCCTTCGTCGAAATCCTCCTGCGATCCCCATGATTTTCACCGCGGATCGGCGATTAGACCGATGTCAAGCGGTCTATCCGTCTACGCCGTGTGCTGAGGCGTGTTAAGGCATACGGTTAGGTCACAGGAAAATTGGCCTGACCTCCGCGCGAGGCGGCTTGAGCACCGATAGCACGTCCGTGCCAGTCGCCAAGGCCTCGGCTAATCAAAAAAGCCCGCGTCTTCTTCGGAGAGGTAGGCTTTGGCTGCCTCGGGGTCAAAGGCCACCCCGAGACCCGGTCGATCGCCCACCGTCACAAACCCGTCTTGGATGACGGGGGACGGTAACCCTTGAACCATGTCGAACCAGGGGGGATCGATGCGGGGGAATTCGAAGGCCATGAAGTTTTGGGGCAAGGTGGCCGAAACCTGAATCAAGGCCGCCAGACCCAAGATGCCATCCCCGATCCCGTGCGGGGCGATGGAGATGCTGTGCAAGTCGGCATATTCGGCGATCCACTTCAGTTCCGCTAACCCCCCCACGTCTAAGGGATCGGGACCGATGACGTCCACGGCTCGACGCTCAATGAGGTCCATGAAGTTTTGGCGCAGGTAGATCTGCTCGCCGGTATGGATCGGCGTAGAGGTTCGCGTGGTCAGGTCGCGGTAGAGGCTGGGGCTGGTAGAGGGCGAGTAGTCGCCGGTTAGCAAATCTTC
>JAKAAL010000402.1 GCA_021802375.1 Bacillota bacterium
CCGGGGATTCGGCGCCGGTCACCTCGGCGGCCACTTGGACCGTTTCTGCCGGAAGACTCCCCCAACGGCGACGCTTTCGCCGTGTCATTCCTAAGCCCCTTTCCCGATGATTCGGAATTCATTGATCGGATACACCAGATTTCGGTATCCTGAGCCCATCATAGAGAATAGACGGGGCTTCGTCAACGCACCACCAACAGATTGCCCACTGTGATCGACGGCCCATGGTGATGTAGACCCGCTATCAGGTCTTCTTCTGAAAGCACTCCTAACGGTCGCAGTTCGCTGTCTAAGACCGACACCCGATGATAATGCATGGGTCGCATCACCTCCAAGACTTTGCCCACCGGGGTGCTTTCCCGTACCGCCAGATCGTCAACTCTCCAAATCGGTCGCTGCTGAAACCGCGATGGGCGCACCGCCAAATCTCTAATGATCCAATACGATGATTGGGAGCGTTGTCCCCGCGCCCCCCAGTATAAAAAGGCGGAGAAAATCGCCAGATTAAAAGGCAGGCGTCCAAAAGCGAGGCAGAGCAAGGCGATGCCGATCAGTCCCCGGGCCATCCATAACCCCGCCTCGGTCACCACGCGCTCCGCCCGGGCGTGGCCCAGGCGGCGACCCAGGTACACTCGAGCCAAGCGACCGCCGTCCAGCGGGGCGACGGGCAGGAGATTCAACGCCCCTAAGCCCAGATTCAGGGTAATAAACTCTCGGACGAGGGGACTGGGCACTCCCACCTTACCCTCTAAGGACCATGCCAGTGCCGCCAACAAAAAGTTTTGAATGGGACCAGCCATGGCCACCATCATTTCTACGTCCGGGTCTTGACTGCCTAATCCATCGATCCGAGCGATGCCGCCAAACGGCCAAATCTCAATCCGATCCACGCGGAGTCCATAGGTTTCCGCAATCAGGGCATGCGACAGTTCATGCATAAACACCACCGTGAAGGCTATCCACATGCGCGACAGGTGGCCGGTCAAGGCGTACGCCAGTAACACCAACAAAAAAGCGGGTGAATGTAAATCCTTCGCCACCATGCGTTGGCGCTCACTTTAGGCCGCCTCCGACCAAGCCTTGGGCAAAGAGGCCGGGTGCTTCGGGATTGACCGGATAGCCGTGGTCCTTAAGAACAATCTGAATCTGGTCCGACCGGACTTGACCAATGACTCCCCCCGGCCCTAGCTCTTCCCCTATCCTGGCGCGGATAGTCCCCAGGTCTGAAAACGTCAGCGTGCAGTCCGGCTTGACCACCAAAGTCACCCGCCCTACCCCATCGGACCTATCGATGGCCCGAACTCGGCCCCCCGGCCCGGCTAATACTGGCTCCTCAACCCTGGTGCGGACCAAAACTCCCGAATGAAATTGCACATTCGTCCCCAATCCGCTCCAACCAAATCGATGCTCAACCTGGCCGAACTCTACTACCGCGGGCCAACCGGCACTCGCTCGGGGCTTAGAAGACCGCCGGAGTCTTAACGGTCTCAAGGTGGAAATCGTCGTCCACTTTTCGGCGAAGGTGTCTAGCGACTTTGTCCAATGCCAGTGATAGACAGTGCCCCCACGCAGCACCACCCCTATCGCAGCCGCTACCGCCACTTGGCCCGAGAGCCTCACCAGTCGGGACATCCATTGCGAATGATCCTCCATGGGTTTGTCCAAAGTCCACCTCCCGCTCCCAGAAGGTATGCCCCAAAGTACTCGGCCATGACCTCTCTATGGAAAACGATCGATGCCCAATAAAGTTTTAGACCGTAGCAGGAGTTTGACCGCGGATGGCGAACCTTAAGATTGGCTGAAGACTTAATTGCCCAAGGAGGATGTTTATGAAAGAACGTTGGCGTACCCTATTAGCCGTAGCCGCAGTGGCTGGCGGTCTATTGTTTGTGGCCGCTCCGGCAATGACTTTTGCTCACAGCGCACCGGCGGCCAAAATTTCTGCCGCTAAGACCAAGTCTTCCGCTACCAAGGCGAAGACCACCGCCAAAGTCAAAGCGAAGGCGAAGACCACCACCAAAGCGAAAAAAGTGGCCAAGAAAGTGAAGGCCAAGTCGAAGAAGGTCAAAGTGACCAAAAAGGCCAAAACCACAAAGGCTAAAAAATCCAGCAAAAAAGCAGCAAAGAAGAAGTAGGAACCCGACTCACCAATAACCCCAGGCGAATCCTTGCCGATTCGCCTGGGGTTATTGCTTACGGGATTCTTGTTTCGACCGTTTTTTAGCTTTAGGACGCGTTTCCAAGCGGCTTAAACGACGTTCAATCCGTGACAACTGTGCAAACAGTGCAACCAGCACCGCACCGTCTACGGCAAGCAAAATCACAATCCACGATCGCACCGACTATCCACCTTCAATCCATCCGCATTCGGCTCCGGTAGCGACTTCGTTCCGGACGAATCCTAAAGATGGCGTAACCCAGGTTCACCAGCCACTCTAACTGTCGCCTTAAAGCGAGCACAATCAACCCTGAAATCACCCCAATGGTCGCTCCCGCTAAGACATCGGTAGGCCAGTGCAGACCAACAAAGACGCGGGCAACGGCAATCGTGGCAGCAAAGATGAGTCCAAAAATTCCTTCCCGCTTTTTACTCGCATAAAACAAGCCGACGGCAAACGCGAAGCTTCCAGCCGCATGGTCGCTCGGAAACGACGTGTCAGGTTTGTGCTGCAACAACTGATGGACCAGGAGCGGTTCATACACGAACGGACGCGGACGATAATAGAAGTGCCCAATAATCACGTTAATCACTAACGCCAAAACGCCCGCCACCACCGCATAGACCACCGCCTTGCGGGTTTGGCTTTGGACCCGCGGCGGCCAAAACCATAGCACAACAAACACCACCAACCAAATTTCAGGCGCAAACTTGGCCAAGACTTTGCCAAGATCATTCAACACCGGGCTAATCTGGGTCCATCCGTTCACAATATGAAACCAGTGCTTATCGAACGCGGTGATACCAATCGTTTGACGATGCACCTAGGCTCCTCCATAGATTCCAGATTAAGACGCGTTTTCCTTCGAGTATACACTGGTCGATGGCGAACTGGCCGCAGAGATCGGCTGTTGGCGACGCATATAAACGTTAATAATCATCCCGATCCCTGCCGAGTCCGCCAAAAACGCTGAACCCCCGTAACTGAAAAAGGGCAAAGGCACCCCGGCTACCGGCATGATTCCGGTGGCCATGCCCGCGCTTTCAAGCACATGGAAGGCCAACAAGGAGGCAAACCCCGACGCCAGCAACAATCCAAAACGATCCCGAGCTTTGACGGCAATATACATCGTCCGCCCAATCAATAAGAGATAGACAAAGAGTACCGCAATACTCCCGACAAACCCCAGCTCTTCCCCGACCAACGCGTAGATAAAGTCCGTATAGGACTCGGGCAAATAACTAAGCTGGGTCGAATGCGACAAGGATAGCCCACTTCCAAATAGGCCTCCGCTACCCACGGCAATCCGTGACTGAATCACGTTGTATCCCGCCCCGGTGGGATCGGCACCAGGATGTAAAAAGATTAAAAGGCGCTGCAACTGATACTGATGCATGGGCAGCGGAATCAGATGGGGATAGGTCAGATGCAAATAAATCCAACCTATCACTAAAGCCAAACCTCCGCCGAAAATCAACAAAAGTCGCCAAATGGGAACACCAGCCATCAGCAACATCCCGAACGTAATGGCAACAAACACTAGGGTCGTACCCAGGTCCGGCTGTTTGAGAATCAAAGCCATCGGCAAGGCGACTTGCAAAAACGGTGTGACTAAGTCCCGCCAGTGCGTCATCGACACTTTGCTGTCAAGCAAAGTCGCCAAGGCCACAATAATAGCAATTTTGGCAAATTCCGAGGGCTGCAACTGAAACGGGCCGACCTGAATCCACCGCTGCCCGCCTAATGCCGTATGCCCTTTGACCACCACATACAGCAAAAGAGCAACCGATCCCCAATAGACGAAGGGAGCAAAACGCTTGAATCGTTCATACGGAACCGCGGCGACCACGAACACCGTGATTAGTCCGAGGCCAATCCACACCAGTTGACGCTCCACATAATAGCCCGGACTCGGACTGTAGGGGGCCGAGCCCGAGGCAATGATAGGAATAGACAGCCCCGCAATCAACAACATAATGACTAGGCTGACGTAGTCAAAATGGCGCCAAACACTTCGTGTGCTCATCACGTACCAGCCCCTCCGAGTCTACCTACTCTACTGAGTATAACGGCAAATTTCACCGCAAGCGACTCGAAAGATCTTGCGCCCCTGCAAAGATCTACCATGAGTTACCCTCTGCGGCGCTTAATCGGGATGTTGGCCACCAGTGCCATCGACTCCTCATGCCGAGAAAAGTCCACCTGAAATCCCTCTTGGTCAATATCCAAGTATTTCGAGATCACAGTCAGCAAATCATTTTTCAGATCTTCAAGCGCTTGCGGCGACAGACTGCCACGATCATGCATCAGCACTAGGCGCAGCCTTTCTTTAGCCACGTCTTTGCTCGCATCCTCTCGCCCGAACACTCGTGCGAACAAATCAAACATGGCGTGCCCTCCCCGGCTCACCCTTTCAACCCCATCATACGACGAATTCGACCAAAGAGTGAAGACTCCTCCTCTAATTTGGGAAACGGGACCTCTTCTCCGCGAAGCCTGCGCGTAATTTGTCGATAGGCCTCACCTGCTCGCGAGTTCGGGTTCATCACCGCCGGCTCGCCCCGGTTGGTAGAAATCACGATGGCTTCGTCCTCGGGGACGACCCCGATCAATTCAATCGCCAAGATTTCAATCATATCATCGATATCCATCATGTCGCCACGCTTGACCATTGCCGGCCGAATCCGATTGATAATGAGATACGGTTTATGCTTTTCGTACGCTTCTAAGAGTCCAATGATGCGGTCCGCATCGCGCACGGAAGAGACTTCGGGAGTAGCCACGACTAAAGCCTTGTCTGCTCCGGCCACCGCGTTCTTAAAGCCCTGTTCAATCCCGGCCGGTGAATCGATGAGGACATAATCAAACTCTTCCTTCATCGTCTCGACCAAATCCTTCATCTGCTCTGGACTCACTGCGGTCTTGTCCCGCGTTTGCGCCGCTGGCAGCAACTGCAAGTTTTCGAAGCGCTTGTCTTTAATCAGGGCGTGGCGCATGATGGATATTGA
>JAKAAL010000403.1 GCA_021802375.1 Bacillota bacterium
GTCCAGAAATTTTGATTGTTGGCCACCAATAACGGAAGTAAAAAGGTGTTCCAAGCTCCCATGAACATCATTAACGCCAGCGTCAAAAGCGAAGGTTGAACCATGGGCAACGAAATTTGAGCAAATATCCGCCAGCGGCTGGCTCCATCGATAATGGCCGATTCTTCAACCTCTTGCGGCACATTCAAAAACGCCTGCCGCATCAAAAACACTCCCATGGCGGACACTATTTGCGGCAAAATAATCCCCGCATAACTATTTATCAAGCCCAGTGCCCGTAAAATGATATAGACAGGCAACATGATGGACTGAAACGGAATCATCAACATTGATATAATGCCAAAAAAGACGAGCGAACGTCCGCGAAAACGAATACGGGCCAAAGCATACCCCGCCATCGAGTCCAAAATCAAATTTCCTATCACAACAGCCACGGCAACTATCGTGCTGTTGGTAAACCATTGTCCCATGGGAACGGTCTTCCAAGTGAGGAAATAATTCTTCCATAAAAAGGGATGAGGAAGCCATTTCGGCGGAAACACCAATGCCTCACCTAACGGTTTGAGCGAGGTGGACAATGACCACAAAAAGGGGATGACCATAACCAGAGCCCCCGCTGTCAGAATCAATAAATAAAGTCCACGGGACACCCGGCTCAATGTACTGTTGGATCCAACCATAACCAAACCTCCTTAGCCTCGGATCTTTTAATATTCGATCGGCTTCCCCAGCCACCGATTGGTTAGAATCGTTAACCCTAATACCAGCACGAATAAGAACACAGTGGCGGCAGCACCATAGCCTACCTGACCATAGGAAAATATCTCCTGGTAAATTAACAGGGCAATGGTCATCGTAGAGTTTAACGGCCCACCAGTTCCTCCCGAGATAATGAACGATTGGTCGAACATCTGAAGAGTGCCGATCAGACCCATCACCACGATGAAAAACGTCGACGGCCTCAGTAAAGGTACAGTAATGTTCCAAAACCGCTGCAGCGCCGATGCCCCATCAATGGCCGCCGCTTCATACAGAGTACGGGGGATGGCCTGCAATCCGGCAAGAAACACCACCATAAAATATCCGGCCGTGCTCCAAATGTTCAAAATCATTATGGCGGACAGAGCAAACCGCGGGTTCCCAATCCAGTTAGGTCCGGAAATTCCCGCCATCGTAAGAAAGCCGTTTAAAAGGCCTAGCTTGTTAAAAATCCACATAAACATTAACGACGTCACCGCAGATGAACTGATGGAGGGAAAGAAAAAAACCAGTCGATAGATAGGTCGCGCCGGAAGATTTTGATTCATAATGACCGCGATGATCATAGCGATCACCGTTTGTACCGGCATCACCACGGCCGCAAATATAACCGAATTTTTCACCGAAGTCCAAAATAAGGGCATATGCAATATTGCGGCGTAATTACTCAGTCCCACCCAATGCATATGATTGAGCAAATTCCATGAAACACCGCTTAAAAAGAATGCATAAGCAGCCGGACCCAAAGAAAACACCAGCAACAAGATGATTGTGGGCAAAGAGAACATATAGGCGGCGGCGGTTTCCTGCCGTCGCCAATGTTCCATCCCGCCGCGCTTTTCGGTGTTCTTTAGCAAAACGGCGGTTCCCACGTCAATTCCCCCCGTTTTGCTGGATTATACTGGTTCCTTGACTCTGCAATTGTTGCAGCGCAGCTTGTGGCGATAGCTTGCCTTCCACAGCAAGCAGTGAGACATTGGACAAGGTACTGTTCACATATTGGTCAAAACCATTTGGGAAGTTCCAGGGCACCGCATTGGGCAGTTGCGCTAGGATATTGTGGTAAATCGGGTGCTGCTGATAGTAAGGCATATTAATGAGCGACTTGCGAACTGTCACCAAGCCTCCCTGTTCCACCCACTGCGCTTGTCCCTGGCCGGTGAGATACTTGATGACTTGCCACGCCTGCTGAGGATGGGCCGAATCTTTGGTGATTGCCCATGCTGTCGGAAAATCCAGGCTCATATTATTAACCGGCCCCTTGGGCAATGTTGCAATGGCAAACGGCGTATTAGGGTAGGTATCCTGCAGATAAGGAATTGCCCAAGCACCCTCAAATGACATCGCCGCGTGCCCCATGCCAAGCGCTTGACCTCCCCAAGTGGCACCAACTTGCGAAGGCTGTGCGGCAACTCCGGAGCGATATAAGTTAACAAAGAAGCTGAACCCACGTAACGCCGCCGGCGTATTCAACGTCATTTTAGTCATGGAATTGTTCATGACATTTCCCCCGGCTTCTACCAAGAATTGTGCCCATCGAGGTTCTTGGGGTGTTTGGACAATGCCGTAGATTTTTTTCGCTGGGTTAGTCAATTTCTGTGCATCCGCCTGCAGCTGGGCCCACGTCGTGGGCGGTCCGGCAATACCCGCATTTTTGAACATCTGTGGATTGTAATAAAGAACCAGTGGTGACTGATCCCGAGGGATCCCGTAAACTGTGCTCCCGGCCTCAAACATATTCATCGCACCCGGGAAAAAGTCACTTAGAGAATAGTGCGACTTCTGAATATAGGAATTGAGCGGAATAACCGCACCTTCGGATTCAAATACCGGTGCCTGTCCCCCATTGTTGAGGGTAATGATATCCGGCGCATCGCCTGACACAAATTCTGTCTTTAGGATGGTCTCATAGTTACCGGCGATCGGGCGGTACACCGCGTGAATATCCGGATGGGTTTTATTGAAATCAGCCAATTGTTGATCGATAATTCCATTAGTCACATTAGTTCCCGCCCAACTGGCAACTACGATTGTGACAACTTTACTGGCGCCGGAGCCAGATGCGGAACTTGCCGTGCCACACCCCACCATCCCGACCAAGGAGAGACCCATAGCTGAAACTTGGGCAATTTTTTGCAGATGTTTCATTGTTGATCGTCCTCTCTCTTTCCTGGTTTGTTTGTTTCTCATCCGATAGTGCATTGCTTGTATCATCCGCTGGTTGCAATGACCTTAACTCAAGACCTCACCTCCTTTCCGGCCGGTTTAAGCAATCGCCAACCGGTCGAATTTTCAATGATCTTCAAGTCGGTTTCGCCTTGGTCACGGCTTAAAGCCACTGACAACATGCCGCCACCCAATCGTATTCCTCGTATTTCCAGGCGGGGAACGCTGGCCGGCAATACCGGGGTGACCTGGATTACCCGGTGTCTGGCATCCGGTTTCAAACCTAAACATTGCTCCAACACGAATACCGGCACCGCAGCTGCCCACGCTTGGGGGGAACAGGAAACCGGATACGGCACTGGACGAGTAATTTCGGTTGCCGGAAATCCCGTGAATAGTTCCGGCAGACGATGGTATTCAAATGCGTCTTGAGCACGCAGCAAGTTCTCAATAACCTCTAGCGATTCCGCTACGTAGCCATGTCGACGCAGTCCATATATAACCAGGCTGGTATCATGAGGCCAAACTGACCCGTTGTGGTAGCTGACGGGATTATATCGGATTTCCCTGGTGGAAAGCGTGCGTATGCCAAATCCAGTGAGCATATCAGGGGCCACCATGTGCCTCGCCACGACTCGGGACACATCTGGAGGCAAGATATCGCTTACCAACACTTGACCCATGTTGGATGAAATCACCCGACAAGGATGCTTCTCCCCATCTAGTGCCAAAGCCACCGTACCATCGGCTAACACAAAATGCTTAAGGAAATTGGCTTGGAGTGTTTCGGCCAGCCGTTTGAGTTGACGAGCCTCATTGCCCATGCCGAAGGTAGTGTATATGTCATGCCATTCCATATACGCGCGGTGTGCATAAGCTTGCACCTCGCATAACGCGACAGTTCCCTCCACCAGTCGGCCATCAGCGTACATTACGGAATCGCCAGAATCCTTCCACCCTTGATTGGCAATACCGTCACTGGCTTCGCGCCAGTATTCCAAAAATCCATCCTGGTCGCGATCGCCATAAAATATCATCCATGATAAAGCCCGTTCCACATGTGGAAGCAGACGCCGGACAAAATCCTCGTCGCCAGTCCATTTAAAGTAATCAGCCATTAACAGCAAAAACAGCGGAGTTGCATCGATACTGCCGTAGTATTGGGCAAAAGGTAAAATTCCGAGTCGGCTAAGTTCTCCGTCGCGCACCTCATGCACGATTTTTCCGGGCTGTTCGTCGCGCTCGGGCCGCTCCTCCCACCCCTGAAAATGGGCCATAGTCAAAAGGGTGCCCCGCGCAATCTCGGGTTCAGCAAGCAGCATTTGGCGGGCTGCAATCAGGCTGTCGCGACCAAAGGGCACTGCATACCACGGCACCCCCGCCACCACCATCTTCCCGTATCCCAGGTCGCTTTGCAGCATCCGCAGATCTTTGATGCCTTGCGCATACCACTGTGCGAAGCCATCGTTGCCAGACACTTGGGGCATGCGATTGAACCACTCTTGATAGGATCGTGAAATTGCTGGTGACAGCGGTTGGCATGTGAGGATTGACTCAAGGCCTCGATCCGAATCGTTTTGGCTCGCCAAATGCCTCCCACTGTGACGAATCACCATGCCAGTCGCTTTGCTGCTATCATCATACGATGCTTCAACCACTAATTCTCGGTACTGTTTTGAGCGCGGCAATATTGTCACCGAGTTTGTCCACTGTCGAGCCGTGCCATTTTCTGCCGCGCGAACCCAATCGGCCGTTATCGCATTCTCGTCATGGCTTAGCAGCGAAACGGTGGTCCGAGTGACACGCCCGTCTTGAGCCATGTAGGTATAAATGCATGACCCATTGCCACCGCCCACAGTGACCTGACGCGTAAACGGAATTTGCCGAAATCCGCGGACCTCAAACATATCCAAGAAATCCGCATCAACAATATACGTATATTTTAGGGACACCGGAATCATGGCAAAATTTTCGATGACGAGACTTTCGTGCAATGCTTGGCCATCGACCCATTGGCGGCGAGTAATTAAAAGCGACTCACGTGGGATGCCTGATTGGTCCCCCGGCGGCTGATTGGTATATCGGTAGACACTCTCATACCCGGTTGAGGTATCGGATTCCAGCAAAACCAATACATCGGGGTTCATATGCCATTGCAACCGCGAGAGAAAGCGTGTGTCGCGAGTATAGAGTCCATGATGAGCTGGTTGCCCAATTATTCCTTCTATTCCAAAAACA
>JAKAAL010000404.1 GCA_021802375.1 Bacillota bacterium
TTGCAAGCCTTTTTCTAGAAATTCGTCATGCGCCAGTGGAATTTCGGACTCTAAGGCTAGTACTTGCTGTTTTCGTGCAATATCCGAATAACGTGCCAATTGGTCAATCAGCTGAACCGGATCAAACGCCGTACGGGTAAACGCCATACGCATGAGCCATGGCACTTGTTTCAGCTCGTCCATCGAATAAGATATCGCGGTGGCCCCTATCGTGCCCCCAACCACTATGAGCGCCGCAGTTCCCTGCAGCAGCGCGCCAGCCCGGCCGCCTTCCAGCACAAATCCAGAAATCAATGCCAACACGCCAAAAATGATGCCGCCCAGTGCACTGCCATCAATCCGCATAGGGACCCCCCCGATTTCTTTACATCCAAATCCCCGGCACCGCCGACTTTATGGCCGTGTATCGTATAGACAGCGAGGGATTGGCATAATGGTCATATTCCGCTCCGCTCACAAACTCCCGGCGAATCATTTCGCGGCGGAGGCGAATGGGGTCTAACTCTATGCCGTTTAAGTTATCTACACCAATGTAATTACCTGGTGATAATACGATTTGAGGCACCCAGGTGTTGGCGCTGTGTAGGAAAACCGCTTGAATATCAAACATTCGACGGTTGCCAACCACTTCCCACACCCCGGACCAGGGATGCGGACCCAACACGACATGGTACATGCTGTCCCGATTGCGCTCCCGATTAGGTTTGATGATGTGCTTGCAAAAAATTGGTCCACCTAGAGATGGATCCACCTGGTACAACACGTTATTAAGTATGAAATGTATAAGCTCATCGCGGCTCGGTTTTAACATCCCATTGGGGAAGCACCGATCCGTTTCACTCCGTCGACCGCGGCGTCGCGATTTCGGCCACCCAAATATTGGCGTGGCCATTTCGATTACTTGTCCGCCTTCGAAAAACGCTAATGTTTTCGTTGACATTTCCATCCCCCCGGTGGAAACCGTTGTGCCCGTATACTGTGCCCGTATACTAATGTTCAGGGTTCGACACATTCCTCCCAGTTCCTGCTTTTATTGCCAAAGAAATAGAAATTCGAGGATGGCCCCGGAAATCGGTCTAACCGGAAGGTAATCCGCCTTAATAACTAGTTGGCGTCAAGCCAGTCGCGAATTTTAGTCTCTGCCGGCGACAGGAACGGTTGCCTGGTCAAGTAATCGCGCATTTGGGTTTTCGACAGCGCCATTCCCAACAGATCGACAATATTACGAGGACTTTGGTCATCCACCAATGCCAAAAAGGCTCTCCAGGCACTGCGAAAGTAAGGATACTGCGCTAAGAGACTCATATACTCTTTTACCGCCTGTTTATAGCGTTTCCGCTTCACTTCGATATCCGCAATCCATATGCGGCACACATAACTTCCGGTGCCCGGTTCACCATACAACACATGGTCCTCGCCCTGCTCCAAAGCCATCTGCATCACGGCGTAAGCGTCATCGTAATCTTGGGTTAGAAGCATTGCTCTCCCTATTAAAAACAGAAAATCCGTAGAATAGGGATAAGTTCTGACCGCCTTTTCCAAAGTCTTGCGGGCAATCTCAAGAGTTCCTTGAGCCATGGCTATCGATGCGGTCAAATAAAGTGACTCCATCTGCCAGATCTCTGCCAGATCTTCATCATTCGACATTGGCCTCTTATTCAGCCAATCTAAAGCAACGTCCCACTGCTGCAGCCCATAATGCAGCATCGCTAGTTTGATGCGGTTCTCCGGTTGCTGGGCTAGTTGCCCTACCAATGTTTTGGACACCAACTGCACCCACTCCTTGGGCCGTCCGCGCACGCCGATACCTTCTCCGCGGGCCAAGCTTACCGGCAGGTCTTCCACCCCATAGCCAAATTCCGTCAAAGATGCCGCAACATTGGGTACTAGATGACCGGAAAACCGTACCATCGGAGCCCGTGGAATGAGACGAATAGTATCGTTTCCGGCCTGTTTCCACTGATCAAGCCCGTCAATATTTAGACGGTACCCACAGCGCCGATACCTCATGGTAGCCTCACGAAGCAGTCCAATGTCCATGCGGACTAACTGTTCATTTCCGTACATCCACAAAATCCAGGTTGTATCCACCGTGGACAGCAACCGATTGCGCCACACAGCAAAATCACCTTGCCAGGGAATGGCTGCCCAACCCCCCAGGCCCGGGGGCAACGCCATCAAAGGCTCCATGGGGCCCTCAAGTCCCAGCAATAGTGTGCGGTCGGCAATACTGGCTACCGAGAGCGCTGCCCGTTCAATCAAGTCTCTATCATAAGGCCAGGTTTCAATAACGACCGTAAGCCCACTTGCAGTATTGTACGCCATGGAAATATCAGTCCCGCAGGCTCGACAAACTTTGCACCATAAAACTCGCCTAGATTAATGCGGGCGCTCCCTTTGCTAAATATTTCTGTTTGGAAGACTCACGAATTTCGAGCCTCGATATGACAGCTTTCTACAAAGTGTTCCTATTTCCCTGTTTTATTATCGGGTTTTTCATTTAGGTAGCAAATCAATGTTGCTAGTAATGATGGCAGGAATCACAATGTTAGCTCCAAAAACGATCCATAAAGCGACTGGAAATCCAACGGAAAATTACGCGAGAAACAGTCACCCGTACCCCGGGAATCAAAAACAACAGGCCTATAATCCCCGTCAGGGGTCCCGGCGTAATCATAAACGCAAGTGCCACCAGCAATAAGGCGCCTTCACCTAATCGGTGCACTGGAAAGCCTTCACGGGCCCACTCATCGCGGACGGTGGCCCACCACATTTGTCCGCTGCGTTTTGCCAAATAAGCTCCGAGCAACGAGGACGCTAATGTGATGCCTATCGTCCATCCCCATCCCAAGTAGTGCGCTATCAAGAACAGCAATCCCAATTCAACTAAAGGCACAATGGCAAAAACCAACAAAAGGCGTTTTAGCAAAGCGTCACCTTCTCTATGGAGCATCAATTTCATTGTGCTCTCTGGGTCCAAAATTCTCAAGTTAGCCTGTCGACGGCTCTTTTGCATTGACTGGGGGAGACTCGGGGAAGAAATGGTGGCACACTTTGACTAAGGCCTGTCCCGTGGTTACCGCCAAAGTTAAATAGCGTACCACCAACCCTAACGAAAACAGACGGTAGGCATACCATGATAATGCGGGAGAGTGAGGATACATGAAATGCAAAATGGTAATCGAGTTCACATAATCCAAGAGGCCGGCAACCGCCATCATCCAATACGTCCACACCGGCCATTGGGCTAAGATAGCAAAAACCAAGAACCACAACATATATTGCGGAGAAAACACCTTATTCACGAAAAGAAAGGTGCCAAAGGTTAAGGCCGTCGCCATCGCTACGCTGCCACCTTGCCATACCCACCACACCATCGCCAACACCATGAGGGTCACGACCATTAGCGAGACGACGTTGACCAGACTAATCGAATGAATATGGACCCAGCGATTCGCCCAAATATCCGCCCCCAGCCCACGTCCCGCATTGAAGGTAAAAAAATACGCCCAGTTTTTGAAGTTACCAATCATAAACGGAACGTTAACCACCGCTGAGGTAATCAAAAAAGACCGCAACATTTTTTTCCACTGGCCGAGGCGTCGTTGTCGAATCAACTCGACCGTAATAAAAGGCAAGTAAAATACCGGAAATAATTTGAAAAAGACACCCAAAGCAAACGCCACACCTGAAGCAGTCCAGCGTTGTTGGCGATAGAGCCGCCACGCTCCCACCATCAGAAATATTCCACCTATGTCCCAATTCAATAAGCTATAGACCAAAAGCATAGGGGATATGGCAAACAGCATCGCATAAGCGGGTGACTCGCGATCCAGAAGCAGATAGGTTCCAATGGCACACACCCACAGGACGATGGCTGTGACGGTAAAATACCCAATGACCCCTGGAGCAAAGGACGCAAGCCACATGAAAAGACCCATCAACACCGGGTATTCAATGCGGTTTTGCAAATAGGGCACTAAATGCAAGTATAAATGCCTAGTATGATACAAAGCGAGTATATCTGCATAGGCGAGATGGGCATACGCCCAGTCATGATAATTGCGCAATCGCCCCAAGGAGGTGAGTATGGGAGCACGTGGCAATAACCTGACATACGCCCAGATCATCCATCCGCTGAGAACTAGCCCACCTAACCATTGCCGCCGTTTTGCCAATATTCTCAGATGTCCCCTTTCGACAGATCTTCACTTCAGGTAAACGTCTGAGCACTGCCTAAGGTCACATCTAAGACTCCCCGAGCATCCCAGCACTAGAACACGAGTTTATTTTCCCAGACTTACCGCCGTCGTCAAGCCAATCGAGCGCTCCCGAGTCGACCTCCCTATTTTACCACGCCGCAAGAATACCGGGTAAAAACACGATTTTTCTTCTGATTCTAGGTGGGCAAAGGTGGTGCAGGACGCGGTCGTCCGGGCAGCCCATTGACCAGCCACCACGCGATGATACCGGTAAAAAATGCTGCCACGACTAATGGTGCATACGGCCAGTGAGCATAGAGTAATCCCCCAGGCACAGGTGCCACCGCACCTGCCAACTCTGTGACAAAGTTAAACAGTCCGTACGCCATTCCCGCTTCCTGCCGCCTAATAGTCCGTCCCACAGCAACCCCCGCCAAACCCCGAGAACCTTCGCCAGTACCGCGCAAGATACCGGCGCATAACCCCCAGCCCACGCTAGACGGAGCCCAAATTAAGGCCATAAATCCCATGGTAACCAGTCCCATTCCATATCCCAACGAGCGCGGTATGCCCCACCTTTGCCCTATTTTCCCCCATACGGGACCGCTTAAGGTGCCAAACAATATTCCCGCACTACCCAAAAAGCCAATGGTTTGCATGGAAAGGTGGCCTACGCTCTTCCAATAAGGCACCACAAAAGGCCAGGCCAGCCCTTGTACCATAGCCAACCCAGCAGAAAATAGCATCCATTGGAATAAACGAGGGCGTCTGCGGGGAGTCCATGAGAATTTTTTGGATTGGCCTTTCTGACTCTTGATAGGAGGGTGTGACTTAATGGGGCAAAGAACCAAAGTGGACACCGCATAAAGAGAACCACTAATCACGAACACCAAGCTATAGGAATAATGAGTAGCCAAATACCCCCCCAATGGTGGGACCGACCACCATTCCGGCACCTAG
>JAKAAL010000405.1 GCA_021802375.1 Bacillota bacterium
TGGAGGGGCTCGACCTTTCTTTGGCTACGCTGGTCGGCTTTGAAAACCATGGGGGCGTGACCTATCTCGGGCCTGATGCCACGCCTTTGGCCCGGGTAAGCACGGGATCGGGCAACAACGGCGTGGATGGAAGCGAAGGCGTCGTGAGAAACCATGTGGTTGGCACCTATCTGCACGGATCATTGTTGCCGAAGAACCCCCATTTGGCGGATCGGCTCATTTCCTGGGCCCTACGCTATGCGGAAATCCAAGACGCGTTCATGGCGGATCTGAACGATGAATGGGAGTATAGAGCGCATCAGGCCATGCTCAGCCGCCAGTCAGAGCGGCATCGCTAAGCCAAATCATGCTATACTATCGGCAGTGCGATACGACGAGAGGCTTTAGTTCTCCCTGCGGAAAGAAGGGACGATGATGGATCTTTTGTCTCCGGTCCACATTTTATTGCTACTAATTGTAGCGTTGTTGGTGTTTGGACCGAACAAGCTTCCAGAAATCGGGGCCGGACTCGGCCGAAGTATTCGTGAATTTAAGCAGGCGATGAGCGCTAGGGACAGTGGCCACGAGATACCCGCTCAAATGGTGACGAAGGACGACACTGTGTCCAAGGACTGAGATCGCTCGCCAGCCTCATCTAAAGGAGCGAGCAATGGCAAAGTTGGAGCGGCTGATTGGCCAGACCCCGCTGGTGCGTTTGGAGCAAATCTCTGAACGGTATCAGTTAGAGGTGTTGGCGAAGTTGGAAGCCTTTAACCCAGGCGGTTCGATTAAGGATCGTACGGCCTGGTCCTTGGTGGCAGATGCTAAGTCCCGCGGACTCATCCATGCCGACACGGTGATCATTGAGGCGACCTCCGGAAACACGGGGATCGCCTTGGCTATGGTGTGCGCTGAACTGCATCTGCCCTTGGTGGTGTTTATGCCCAAAGGGCAAAGCATGGAACGAAAGCAGTTATTTTGGGCGTACGGCGCGACCGTGATTGAAACACCCCAGGCCGAACGGACGCCGGGGGCGATTTTGCGGGCTAAAGCCTTAGCCGAAGTGATGCCCGAAGGCTTGATGTTGCGTCAGCATGAGAATCCCGCCAATCCGGAGGTCCATGAAAAGACTACCGGACCCGAGATTTGGCAGGCCACCGACGGTCAAATTGACGTGTTCTTAGCTGGAGTGGGTACGGGGGGCACCATCACCGGAACGGGTCGCTTTCTCAAGGGAATGAATCCGGCCATTCAGGTGGTCGCGGTGGAACCCAAAACCTCGGCCGTGCTAAACGGGAAACCCGCGGGTGCCCATAAGATTCAGGGCATCGGCGCGGGATTTATCCCTGGGGTGTACGATTCCAGCGTCGTTGACATGGTTATTGATGTGGACGACGACGAGGCGTTAGCGGCCGTCCAGATCCTTCCGAAAACGGAAGGACTTTTAGTCGGGATTTCTTCGGGCGCGGTCTATCGGGCCGCAGAAAGTCTGGCAGAGTCCGGGGCATACCAGGGAAAGCGCATGGTGCTTATCTTTGCCGATTCCGGTGAACGCTATCTTTCGACGGGAATTTATGCGCCCACGGATGACCAATGGGTCAAAGCGAGGCTTTCGCTCGAAGAGCAAGGAAAGGTTTTTGACAGCGTCGCGCAAAATCCGTAAAATTACCGTGAAGCGGGGGTAGGAGGGGGCTTGGTGCCTTCCTTGGACTTCAAATCCAATGGCCGGCTTTAGAAGTCGGCGGTGGGTTCGATTCCCACATACTCCCGCCAAAATCAAGTTCCGCAATGATTTGCGGGTTTTTTATTTTGCGCTCAGGCGCGTCAAAAAGAAGCAGTGATGGCCCCGCGGGCCGCACGACGGGCCGCAGGAAATTCCACGCCATTCTCCAATGCGTTCCGCGACGCTTCACGAAATCCCTGAATGCCCCACGGCACTCCAGCACGATTTTCGACATTCCTAAAAGCGACCTCATAAAAAAATAGTCCGATCTGCCGGGTAGACCGGCGGGCCGCAGACATGGGCCGCAGAAACATCCTGGTTCCCGTCTCCGGGATGAGGCGGCCCCGTCCGTTTAACCCTTCAAGATTTAGGCCCCGATACCCAAGGGCCTGTATCTTCACGCCTCAACGACGGGGACTGGTGCCTGATTTTGGCGAGGCGGTCGACAACAGTCCCACAGGGTGCTCGGCCGCCGATAGCATGGCCGACTCACTCTCGGGATGACATAGGAGGTATCTTCATGACGACAGACGACACGCACAACCCCAGCAATCCCCCTGCCGGCCACCAAGCGGCCGAAGCGGGCAATCCCCCACAGTCGCGGCCTCGGAGTAACGTCGTCACGCTCATCGACGACGCCCGGCCACGGGCCACGGCAACCGCATCAGCAGACGGTGCCGCGGCCCCGCCACGGCATGCGGCGATCATTCGCAAAAATCAACCCAAGCCACCACTCAAGGGTCAGACCATGGTGGAGATTTGGGCCGATATCGCGCAGGTGCCCCCGGGTATCCCGGCATTAGCGGCTCTCCAAGGCGTGCAGCCGCTTATCGCCTATCAGCCGGGGCTGAGCATTATTGCGGCCCCCACCAGTGCGGGAAAGACGACATTTCTGATGGCCCAAGTGGCCGAGTGGCTGTTGGGCCCGCAGTATTCGGGCAACATCCTCGTTTGGTCCGCAGAAACGCCGCGGCCGAAGCTGTGGGCGAAAATTATGGCCCAAGCCGCGAAAATGACCATGTGGCAGGTGATCGAAGACATCAAACAAACTCCCAGCCGGCAAGGTGCGTTGGTCCCGGAGCTTGAGCAGGCCCGGCAAGCGTTTGACTCGGTAGCGGAGCGCCTGGTGATCATGGACGAGGATACCACTGCGGTTGAGCTGTTGGAGGTCGCCGACCGGCTGGCCGCCCGCCCGGACGGCCTCCTAGCAGTTGTGATCGACTACTTGCAAGAGCTCCCCGCCGTCTCCGACGATCATCCGTGGGCTGACCGACTCAGCCGGAATCGCGAACTGGAAATTGGCTGGATTGCCCGCGAGTTGCGCCGATGGGGCATGCGGGCGGGCGTTCCGGTCTTAGCGGCCGCCCAGTTCAACCGCACTGTATCCAAAAGTTCCGGTTGGGTGCCTGATCTGTTGCAACTCCGGGAAAGCGGGCGGATCGAGCAAAACGCGGGGTTGGTTTTGGGGCTCCGAAACGAAACGATGAGCGGGGCGCAACTGACGGCCCAGAGCAATGCCGGCGTCGCGCACTCGAAAACTTACGCATCGTGGGATCCGGACGCTCTGGAAATGGGCCGGCAGAGCGGCATGCTCAGTGTGCGGCATGAGCACCCGGCCGAAGACGAGTGGATCTTGCTGGAAGCGTTCGTCCTCAAAAATCGGGAGTACGGAGGCGTGGGGACGGTGGTACCGATGGCCCTGAACGCCGCGTGGGGCCGAATTGAGCCGCTACAGGCACGGATTACGGTCCACCCAGGGAGTTTCGGAAAAAGAGTCAAACAGGGCGCGCAGGAGGGGGACATCCATGACGAGGCAGACGAGCAAAAAATTCCGGACTGGCTCCAATAGGAGCGGAAGATCACGTGTGACAGGGCCGCCTGCCGGCCCCGTCATCGCCCCGGCGATTATTAGTCGTGTCCCAACGTTCCAGCCCACCTTCCGGCGAGGACAACCGCGGGGCATGGACGACACCTTCACGACACAGTTTGGCACCGTAAGGGTCGCTGGACGACTGACGGAGACGCATCGGAAGGTGCTGGATGCCATCTTTGCTACGGCTATCGAGGAATACGACATGCCGACTGGAGCTAAGGCATTCCTGGTCGATCCGTATCAACTTGCCAAAGTCGCGAATGTGAACCACAAGCCGGCATGGCTTGCCACGCTGATGCGAGACATGCGTCATGCTGACGTTCTGATCGTCGACCACAAAACTGGGTTGGAACACCATGCCGGGATCGTCAGTGAATATCGCGAGTCACCTCGGCGGGTACAGCTACCCGGCGGCGCTCTACACGGCGATCGACCACTCATGATCGTGACCATCAGTAGCGCATGGATGCGTATCTACCGGGCCAGCTTGACGGTTCGATACCGAAGCGTGCTATCAATTATTAACCAGGCCCGACATGCCGCAACCCACGCGTTGGCACTGCACATTTTGACCAATACCCAGTATAGTCGTGCGCTGGCCCAGAGTCTGACGGAAATCGGGGCCTGGCGTGACGATATGAGCGATCGCGGTCGGCGGAAGGTCGTGGCTGAGGTGTTGGACGAGGCGGACCTATTAAACAAGCTCGGTATTACCATCGACCGAGGCATCGTGCATTATCGGCAGCATCACATGGTGCATTTCAGCAATCCCGTGTCGTGAGGACGGAAGCGGAACCTATTTCCACGGCCTCCCAAGAGATCTCTAGAGATATCTAGAGAGCGGTGGGGACACTCCTCAAAGTCCTGTCCCCACCGCTACCCCTTGTGATCACAAAAAAGGCTGTCCACAGTGGCCCGGCATGCCGGCGCGCGATCGTCGATGGCCCGTACCTGGGCGCATGCCCCTACACGCTCAACTCGTGATGATGGGTCGGGGGCCTTCGTCGTTAACGAGGCCGGGCGTGGCGAAAAAAGTACTCGTACTTTTTTCAATGATGCTACCCTACGCGCCTCGGATGTTCACGCCGCGACACCGGCAACCCACCCGGCGGCCGCCATGCGCGTCGCACGCCGCCCTATTCGAAGCTCGGCCCCATTCGCCGCGGAAGGCCACCCTGACCAAATCTATGCACGTGCCTTGGATTGCAACATGTTCGTGCTAAAACGGAAGATCATCAAGACTCAGGTCGTCGCTTTGACCGGTATCCGTCTCGGCAAATAACACTAATCGATTTTCCTTAAAATAGCTTTCGGCTCCGCACAACTCACAATAGGCTTCGTCTGCGTCCAACGGCATATCACACGGGACACATCGGTTCGTCAGCGGCGTTCCACAATATCGGCAGTAAACTGCTTCAGAACGTTTGGCCGGAATGTCACATCGGGGGCAATATTGGGTGTTTTCGTTATACCCCTCGCAGACGACAATTAACGATTAGGCCGCGTTATCGAAGAGTTGAAATTTCAGGGTTAATAAGGACGTTAATTTGTGTTGAAAATCCGAATCCTGGTTTTCCAAGGTTTTCA